>NZ_CAMLHF010000083.1 GCF_946479715.1 uncultured Pedobacter sp.
AACCAGTAAGTAAGATTCTTATCGGATCTGGATAAGTTTCAATAATGCTTTTGAAAAATTCCACACCTGTTGTTTGCGGCATCTTTTGATCCGCTATAATTACGTGAACAGAAACATTTTCCAATATGGTTAAACCCTCGGCAGCTGAAAGAGCAGTATAGATCTCATATTGTCTTCTAAAGCCTGCTTTAAAAGCGTGCAAATTGTTTTCTTCGTCATCAATATAAAGAACCCGTACTGTTGGCGCATTCATAAATAAAGTGTTAATTTCAGTTTATAGGCAAGGTAATAATAAATTCGGTACCTTGATTCACTTTTGTTACAACTTCAATATTTCCATGATGATTTTCTATAATCCTAAAAACTATAGATAGACCTAGGCCTGTTCCCTCGCCAACATCTTTAGTAGTAAAGAATGGCTCAAATATTTTTTGTCTGACTTCTTCTGGCATGCCAATCCCAGTATCCTTTATGCTGATTTTTACCTGATTGCCATCCTGCCATGATCTTACCGTCAGAATGCCGGGTTCATCTTTTGCCCCTTTGATTTTAATAGCATGTATCGCATTGGAGATCAGATTCATGAAAACCTGATTGATTTTTCCGGGCAGACATTCTACTTTGGGGATATCACCAAAATCTTTTATTACTTTAAGATGATCAGGGAATGTATTTTTTACAAGAACAAGGGTAGAAGCAAGGCCTTCATTCAGGTCAACAGGCTTCGTGTCATTTTCATCAAGCCTGCTAAAGTTCTTTAAGCTTTTTATAATTTCGGCAGTTCTCTTAGCACCTTCAGAAATTCCTGACAGTAGAGATTTGATCTCATCCCTTACAAAATCTATATCAATTTGTTTTTTAAACGAATCTATTTTAGCGAGCTGAGGTTCAAGTTCTTCATTGAAATCCAGTTTCTCGTACATCATGATTAGACTGTCCATGTCAAGAATATCCAATTCCAGAGGCTTGATATTCGAGGTGACGAAGTTAATCGGATTGTTGATCTCATGCGCTATTCCGGCTGTAAGCTGACCTAATCCAGCCATTTTTTCTGAATCTACCAGCTGGCTTTGCGCTTCTTTCAAGTCGCTTAGAGTAACCTCAAGGGTTTGGTAAGACTCTTGTAATTCAAGTGTCCGTTCATTCACCTTTTTCTCCAATTCGATATTTTGTTGTAATATCAATTGCTCATTTTCAAGCGATATCCGAAGGGCTTCTGCCTGTGAGTCTTCCTTCTCCTTTTTAAAGATATTGATCTTGTCTGCAAGCGCAAAGGATAGTAAGATCACTTCAAGAGCGGAGCCAAAAGGCATCATGTTGTAGGTGATCGTATTGTAAGGTAAAATATTGTAGTCTTTAAGCACAAAAATACAAAGGCCAAACAAGAACATGCTCCATGCAATCAGAAAGAATTTTGCCGGACGATAACCTTTTCTATAAACTAAAACTGCATTTAAGAGCATAAACAATGCTACAGACATAGCTGCCATTTGGAGCAGCTGATAAGACACGTTCATGTTCCCCAAAAACATCTGTATAAATGCGATGAAGTACAACAGATAGAAGATCTTTGAGAATTTATGGAATTTTGGCAGGATTTCTTTGGTGTGGAGGAATTTCTTCATAAACTCCAATCCTGTTAAAGCAGCCAGTGGTGTCAGTATGTAAACAGCATGGAACGAGATCCATACATTATTTGGCCATAGATACTTAAAAGGAAAACCCTGAAAATTTGCCTGAAGCAAACCTATAAATAAAATGTTGATGATATAATACAGGTAAGTATTGTCCTTTGTAGAAATATAGAGGAACAAATTATAAGTGAACATAACCACCAGTACCCCGGCAAAAATTCCAAATATCAAAAAGGAATCTGCATTCTTGGCGGTAATTATCTTGCTTTCACACAATGTGGTGGGAACCTGGAGTTGTTCATATCCACTTATTTTAAGATAGATAGTGGTGATCTTTCCGGGCTCTAAACTAAATTTGAAGGTGCTGAAGGGATTGTCAAATGTTCTTTTGTAATAAGGACGTCTATCGCCTATAAATTCTTTGTAGACAATATTATTCTGATCATCTAGTTGATAAAAATCAACATAATCTATAGTAGGTAAAGGAATTTGAAGAATGAGGTGAGGGTCATTTGTATTGTTTTGTACTTTGAACTTTAGCCAGTAACTGAAGTTACTTATCCCCAAATTAGGTACATCGGAGTCTACTGCTTTAAACTTTTTGCTGCTTAATACAGCTTTAAGGTTAAGTTTGTTGCTTGAATCGGTAAGCAAAAACATTTGTTTGCCAAAATTGCTTAATGTCTCGTCATTATGTAATTTAATCGCTTCCTGACTAATTGCAGGTAACGATATTGAGCATGTAATTAGCAAGGCAAAGAATAACCTTAATAAAAAAGTTCTAATCATAGACAGGTATTAATAACTGATAATCTATATCTATCTCACCCTTTGGCCCTTGCTCAATTGTATGTTGTATTGGATTATTTCTCAGATCAAATATTCGATCTCTATCATACTCATCTGCCGTTTCCAAAGTTTCGGCATTCATCTTTCTCAATACTCTTGCAATATAGTCGTCTTTTGGATAAAAAAACTCACCATTATTACCAATTCCATTTTCAACTATAAAACCAACCCTTCTTACCATCGGCATGGTATAGTCTCCACAGATGGTAAATAATGATCCAAGTCTGATCTGATTTACAATTGCAATACCTGCTCTTACAAGCAAAAGGCTGATGCCGATGCCTGCAACACTTTTTGCATTCCACAAACCGCAGAGTTCACCTGTTCCATCGTCAAAGTATTCGTTGATAACGTGTGCTACTTTGGGATCCATATAACCTACTGCCTTTTCAACAGGGAGGGGATGAATTCCGTCTGCAATATGAACTCTTACTCCCCCAACAACGTTTCCTTCTTCATCCTCTGCAACTATACCGTGTACACTTGGCAAGTCCATCCACAGCCTGTTATTGGTTGTAATGTTAGTGATACCGTAATCCCTTAATACCTGAACATGCCCATCTAAATACCTCTCGCAAGTGTCAAGATCTTTAATTGCCGTAAAAGATCGAAATGTAAATTTTCTCATATTGTGTCTAGGAAAACTTTAAAATATCTTCCAGTGGTCTTTTTAATGATCTAGAAGATGCTTCGTCAGCGTAAGACAACCTGAACATGAAAATTCCACAATTATTTCCCAAAGCAGGAAAAATTTTCCGCAGGTCGTATTGTAGGGATTCAAGTTCTTTGGCCATATTAGCCGTCATACCAGCACCATTAGTCTGATTAAACCTATCAAATACAAACAACGTGCCGCTGATAGGCTGAAATGAGAGACCGTTCAAATTAGCAGTGATCCATGCTCTTTGAAGGGCTTCGCCACCTTTCACAAAACTCTTTGGATTATACTCTGGCATACTAATCAGTCCGATGGCAGACGAGGAAGCAACACCTCCTTTGGATATTTTTTCAAAAGCGCTACCACCTCCCCATTTGTTTAATAACGTAATTACTTCAGGTTTAGAAGCCACCATCATTCCAGTCCTGTCACTTTCAGACAATTCCAGTGTGGCAATATCGATTCCTTCAATTATCGGTGATCCGTCTGCAGAAGGCCATTTGATTTCTTTTGTAAACAGGTCGTGATGGCCCTGAGGGTGTAAGAATCTCAATCTTTCAACTGATGCTATAATGTTCGCTATTTCATTAATCGATTCTCGATCTTCTACGAGATCCAGATGGGCATTTGGTTCATCAATGCTTACATTCTTTCGTATTTTGGCAGTAACAGTGGCATCAATGGGCTGCTGATCTCCTTTTTTTCTATTGGTTAGCCTTAAACCTACGCCAGCAATCAACTCATTCCGATACGTTTGTTCTTCTGTCTTGCTAAATCCAAATGCTGCGATTAATCTGCTTTCACTTCCTGCCGGAAACAAATTGATTGTTGTTTCCAAATTAAGGCTGGCAGCTTTTATTTTTAAATTTTCAATAGCGGCCCCAAGTGAAATATAAGAAGCTGTGTTCTGAAAGTCCATCCATGAAATCGATTGGTTTTCATCATGGAACAGGAACAGTTGTCCTCTATGATATAAAAACTTCCACGGCTGGCTATTACCTCCAGAGGGAGCGAGTCCTGCCGCTGCAGCTAATTCTTTTACCTGATCATCAGTAAGTGTCAGTTCTGAATGAGTTTCGATAGCTACCGAATCTGCCGCTTTTTGCATTTCATCTAATTTCAACTCGGGAGCAGAATAATCTATCACCTTATAGAAATCGTCTTCAGGTTTTACTTTATCCCTGATGATCTCTTCAAGGTCTACAAAATATCTTCCTGAATCATTGTACTGTCCAAGAGCAATCCTTCTACAAACATCAGCACCTAAAGCCCCGCCTAAAGTCACCGCCGAAGCTAGCTGTGGCCAGGTAGTGATAGATTGCCCAACTTCAACCATAGAAGCTTTTAGTCTATCTGATGACGTCTCTAGTCCCACCATAGGAAGAAGGTAGGGGATCTTCTCTTCATTAGTCTTTAAATACTTGATTTTCGTGTGATCGAGATGGTCTATTAATCCGTGTAATATAGCCCTGTCTGGTTCAAGATCAAACCTTTCTACATCGAGCGTACCTTTATCGCTAGCGTCCATTACAACCGGGACACGAAGCGCTTTTGCCTTATGTCTTAGTAAAATTTTAATATCCAGTCCATCGCACTCATCTACAATCACATCAAGTTTTCCACCTTCCAAAAAGAAACGGTCCATATTCTCTTCCGTCATCCCATCTTCAAAAAGCGTAACTTTCAAAAATGGATCTATTTCTTTAATTTCTCTAGCTACAATCACCACCTTCGGCAAGCCCAGGTTGTGTACACCAGTTCTGATTCTGTTTAGGTTTGTCAGTTCCAGTAAATCGAAATCCGCCAGTCTGATCTCTCCAAAACCACGTTCCATAGCCATAGTTATCGAAACTGATTGGCCAACAGAAAGACCAACAACACCTACTTTTTGCCTGCCTAAAATGTCTCTTTCTTCTCTGGTGATCTTATAAATGTTGCGGTTGGTCCGCATTTCTATAAATTCTTCTTCATCCAGCAAATGCACTAAACGCTCAGACCACGGATAATATACCCAAACCCCATATTCCTGCATAGACAGGTCGCCGATATGAAGTTTTTTTAATTTTTTTAATTCCTCTTCACTTGGTTTTTTCTTGGGTAATTTAGACTTTATTAAATCATCCAACTGAGTATCAATTTGATCATGGATGGAGATGTGTGGCTTCTCCTTAAGCAATTCCTCAAGCCTGTTTTTGTCATTTTCCAAATAAATTCGAAAAAATAAAGGCTCTGTAGCCATAGTGTTTTCCACCGTGTTGTTCTCAAATAATAGCATCGTAATAATAGATAAAAAATATGCCCCCAATTATTTATTTCAATAAATACAAAAATAGTATATTTGCTAAATATTTAACTATCTTAAGTAGGAGTTTAAACAATTCAGCATGGTTTTTTAGTTTTATGGATAGGCAAATAATAAGCGTATTGTATGTTGATGATGAAATACATAATCTAAACGCCTTTAAAGCTTCTTTTAGAAGACTTTTTAACGTGCATACAGCAGAGTCTGCTGCTGAGGCAGTGGAAATATTGAAAAAAGAACATATTAATATCATACTTACAGATCAGCGCATGCCTGTTACCACAGGTATAGAGTTCTTAGAGTCAATCATTGATGAATATCCTGACCCTATTAGAATACTTCTTACTGGATATGCAGATATAAATGCAGTAATTGATGCAATCAATAAAGGACAGGTTTATTTATATATTGCTAAACCATGGCAAGAAGAAGAACTTCGATTAGCTTTAGAAAAAGCTTTTGAAGTGTTTTCTCTAAGGGAGAGAAATAAAGAATTAAACGAGGAACTGCTACTTGTCAATGAACAACTAGAGTTTATGTTGAGACAGAAGTTATTGTCTTAAGTATAGCTTTTTGAGTCTTTAAAGAAGATTTGAATAGTTCAATTTGATCTGTCTGAAAAATCAGGTACCTAGAGTTTAAGTCAAACAATTATTTAGAATAATTAATAGTTCAATTAGAAAATAACTTTTAAGCTAAAAAACTTCATTAAAACTTATAATATCAATATATTTAACAAAAAACATTTCAGAGATTATGAGCAGCGGTGCCTCAATAAACGTTTTGTATGTAGATGATGAACTTCACAACCTGAACTCTTTTAAAGCCGGGTTTAGGAGGTTATTTAATATTTTCACTGCTGAATCTGCTGTAGAAGGAAGAAAAATTCTTGAGGCAGAGAATATTCATGTTATTATTACAGATCAAAGAATGCCAGTTACGACTGGTATCGAATTTTTGGAATCTATTATACCTGATTTTCCCGATCCGATAAGGATTCTCCTGACAGGGTACGCAGATATAAATGCTGTTATAGATGCAATAAATAGAGGCCAGGTTTATAAATATATTCAAAAACCCTGGATGGATGAAGATCTGAGAATCAATATAGAAAAAGCCTTTGAAATATATTCTTTAAGAAAAGAGAACAGGGAACTTACCCAGCAACTGATATTAGCAAATAAACAATTAGAATTTTTGCTAAGGCAAAATAATTTATTGCCTTAAATGCAAGAGACAATCAAATATGAGAATCTGGAGAATAACTTTACTAACATTAATTCATCTCTCCTTTTTCTTAAGCATTCAGGCACAAAATATTTCCAATGAAGGCACTGACTTTTGGTCAGTATTTCCTACACATGACCCTGCATTTTATCTGGGACTCCCAAAGCTCGCCAACAATACCATTTACGTTTCCTCAAAAAATAATTCAGAGGTAACAGTCTCCTGTGGCGCCTGGAGTCAAACTAAAAGGATTATGGCCAATGTTGTTGAACCGTTCCTTATTCCGAGAGCTGATGCATACACCGATTTAAAGGACATAAACACCATTAAATTTCAAAGGGGGATACATATAAAGGTTACGGCTGGAATGCCCAAAGTAGCTGTATATTCACATATTTATGCGGGTAGACGCTCTTCCGCATCTTTGATCCTTCCAACGGAAGCGCTTGGGCAGCAGTATTTTTCAATGAATTATACTCAAAATGGCAACATAAACGATGGGGCAGGCAGAAATTACTTAGCAATTGTTGCAACTGAGCCAAATACAAAAATAATAGTACATACCAGAGAAGGTGATAGATCAGTTTCCTTTACCAATGCAGGAGAGGTTTACGAATATATGCCACCTGATCAGCGAGATTTGACCGGTACAATTGTTGAAATTGATCCACTTTCACCAGATAATTGCAATAAGCGTTTTGCAGTTTTCTCTGGAAATACCTCAGTTTCGATTGGTAGGGGAAATCCTGACAAAGATTCCAGAGATCCACTATATCAGCAATTATACCCACCAACAAGCTGGGGTAAAAACTATGCGGTGGTTCCATTTAAAGATAGGAAATTCTTGTTAAGGATATTAGCACAGGAAGATAATACCCAGGTAGACTTTAATGGAGGAACATTTACTCTGAACAAAGGGGAATTTTACGAGAGCCCTTCGCCGCTAATGGAATCATTGTTCATTAAAGCAAATAAGAAGATTAGTGTTGCACAATATTCTTTAAGTCAAATCTGGTCATCTGCAACAGATACTGAAATGTTGAGTGATCCCGATATGGTAATGCTTAATCCGATAGAGTTTAACATTAAAGCCATTACGCTTTTCTCCTCCACAAAAGAGCGCATCTCTGAACGCTATATTAACGTGAGTATGAAAACCTCAGCCACATCAACTTTTAAAATTGACGGAGTCGCTCCAGAAAATGGCACCTGGTCAGTAATACCATCTAATCCGGAATATTCAGGCATACAGATAAGAATTAATAATGTAAGTTCAACACTAATCGCCAACGATGGCTTTAATGCTATTGCCTACGGCTTTGGTGAGAAAGAATCTTATTCATATTCTGCCGGAACAAATCTAGCTGCCGACAATTACCTTTTAATTCATAATCAGCTAACCAATACAGATTCAAAAAATGCATGTCTTGGCCAAAAATCAAATTTTAAAATTGTGTTACCCTATAAGGCTTTAAATATAAAGTGGCATTTAGAGGATCATTCTCCGGTGGATTATACACAAGAACCCCAAATAATACCTACTCCAGATGGTCCTTCCTATGCATACTTATACAACAGAGATTTCATATTTGGCGAGTTGGGTAAATTGAAAATGCAGATCACGGCCGTAAGACCAAATGAAAATAATTGTTTAAGTGCTGAAATCGAATATGATTTTAATTTTGATGTGAACCCTGTTCCTACACCTATTATAAGTACGGATGCAGAAGGGTTTGTAGATTCCTTAATTACCTTTACTGATCGAAGTTATTCTAACTTACAAGATAAACCTCTGAATAAGTGGCTGTGGGATTTTGGAGATGGCCAGATGTCAACAGAGCAGAATCCAACTCATACATATCAGAAAACTGGTAACTTTACGGTTAGATTTGCCACCGGAAGAGACGACGGGTGCATGTCTGATGTTATTACAAAAATGATACGTATCAGGACCTATATAGACTATTCGAAAGATATACATCCGCCAAATGCCTTTAGTCCTAATGATGATCAAATAAATGATGTCTGGGAAATTAATGCTATTGAGGACTGCCCAGAAGCAACAGTAGAAGTTTTTACTCGTTACGGAGCACGTGTTTTTTTTAGCAAAGGTTACACCGTACCTTTCGATGGGAAGTACAAAGGCGAAGCCTTACCTGTTGGAACTTATTATTATATTATAGATCCAAATGATGGAAGAAAAAGGGTAACTGGAGCTTTAACATTATTGAAATAACGTGAAAAAAAATATATACATTATTCTGGCACTTGTATTACTAAATATTGTTGCATTTGCTCAGCAAAGGCCTCAATATACCCAGTATATTTTTAATAATTACCTGTTGAATCCTGCCATTAGTGGTATTGAAAACTATACCGACGTAAAAGTTGGTTACAGAAAACAGTGGGTTGGTATAAATGATGCACCTCAAACTTCATTTGTTTCGGTGAACTGGAAGCTTGGTGACGATTATTTATGGAGAAATCCGCTTTCCTTACCTGATAAGGGAGACAATCCGATGAGTAGGAATTATATGCAAAACTACACTGCTTCTCCTTCACATCATGGAATGGGAATAATTGCTGTATTGGATGAGGTTGGACCAATATCGAGATTAGATGCCAATATTACTTATGCTTATCACCTTCAGATGGCTAATCAGTTAAACCTTTCAGTAGGTGTTGCTGCTGGATTAACCAGGATAGGATTTGATGCGAGCTCATTGCAGTTTCATGAAGGGGAGATTGAGCCTGCGACTAGGAACGCTATTGAAAGTCAGATTAAGCCTGATCTGGGTCTTGGAATTTGGTTATACGGAGCCAGATTTTTTGCAGGTGCATCAGTGCAGCAAATCTTATCTCAGAAGTTAAAATTTGTTAATGATCCTGGATTTAATCTTGGCAAGGAAGTTCCGCACTTTTTTATTACCACCGGGTATAGATTTTTTGTCTCAGAAGAAATATCAGCAACTCCTTCAGTGATGTTTAAAAAGGTAAGCCCTACTCCAGTATCAATAGATGTAAATATGAAATTGTCCTTTAAAGACCGATTTTGGATAGGAGGGAGTTATCGTAAAGATGACTCATTTGCTGCACTGGCCGGAGTGAATATTAGCAAGCTGATTAACCTTACCTATTCTTACGATTTTGTAACTTCAGATCTAAATCGTGTAACGAATGGAAGCCACGAAATTGTTTTAGGATTCCAACTTAACAATGTGTATGAAGTGTTTAGCACCACAAAAATGTGGTAGTGCTTAAAGTTAAAGCTCTTTTCTAAGGCGGGCCACAGGAATATTCATTTGCTCCCTATACTTGGCAACAGTTCTGCGGGCAATATTATATCCCCTGTCTTTTAATATTTCCGTTAACTTCTCATCTGCTAGTGGTTTACGTTTATCCTCATTGCCGATACAATCTTCAAGGATTTTCTTAACCTCTTTATTTGAAACCTCTTCGCCACTTTCTGTTTGTATCGCTTCAGAAAAGAACGATTTCAATAGAAAAGTACCAAATTCGGTTTGCACATATTTAGAATTGGCAACCCTCGAAACCGTAGAGATGTCCATATCTATTTTATCTGCAATATCTTTTAAGATCATCGGACGCATCTTACGTTCATCTCCAGTAAGAAGATATTCATATTGATACTGCATAATTGCATTCATGGTTTTAAGCAAGGTTTGTTGCCTTTGCTTAATGGCATCAATAAACCATTTTGCAGAATCCAGTTTTTGTTTTACAAACTGAACCGCCTCCTTCATTTTTTTATCTTTTTGCGCGGCCTTATCGTAATGATCGAACATGTCAATGTAAGAGCGGCTAACCCTTAATTCTGGTGCATTCTTTGAATTGAGTGTAAGTATTAAAACACCATCATTGTTTGATACATGGAAATCAGGGATTACCTGTAATTGTTTTGTGGTTACCTGATTGGAGTCGCCTGGTTTAGGGTTGAGTCTTAATATTTCGGCAATAATCTCCTTAAGATCTTCACTGCTTAATCCTAAAGATTTTTCAAGTTTATCGTAATGCTTTTTGGTAAACTCGTCAAGATAATTCTCAACAATTTCAATAGCCTTTAAAATAATTGGATTGTTAGGGTCTTTTCTTCTCAACTGAAGTGTTAAACATTCTTGCAAATCCCTGGCTGCAATACCGGGTGGATCAAATGCCTGAATAACCTTAAGCATTTCCAGAACATCCTCCTCTTCAACCATTACATTTTGCGAAAACGCAAGGTCGTCAATCATAGATGTAATCGGGCGGCGTAAATAACCGTCGTCATCTAGGCTACCTATAATTTGCTTTCCAATAATAAAATCCTGATCCGATAGAGGAACAAGATCTAGTTGTTCCTGCAAGCTTTCAAAAAAAGTACTTTCAATAGCAATTGGTGTTTCTTTTTTTTCCTCATCGTCATCATTATTATTGTATGATGTACTATAATCATTTACACTATCATCCTGCAAATAATCATCAACATTAAATTCATCAACATTTTCTTCCTTCGCTCCGGCATCAAAATCATCCGGTGTATCATTTAAATCATCATACTCACTTTTAGGCTCTTCAGCAATCATTAGACTGGGGTCTTCCAGAGCAGGGTTTTCTTCCAATTCTTCTTTAATGCGTGTATCTAAAGCAACTGTTGGTACCTGCAGCAATTTTATAAATTGAATTTGCTGAGGCGATAATTTTTGAAGGAGTTTTTGTTGTAAATGTTGTTTAAGCATAGAGTAAGTGGCTCGGTAATTTAATATACCTGTTTCAAAAATACGCATTTCGTTTATATAATAGCAATTGCCACAATTATATTATAGAAAATACCTGATAAACAGAGCGAAATATATTAGTCGTTTTTAGCGAAATATTTCATGCTATGGCACATACCGTCATCCCGAGCGAAGGGGAGATTCCTTGTTTAGATATTATAGTTCAATAGATCTCTCCTTCGTTCGTGATGAGGGCAACTTTAAAAAGACATCTTTCAGATCAATTGATTTCATGAAATCAATATAGTAAAAATACTTGAAATCAATCACGAAAGTTTAAGGGCTGTTTCACGTTTATGCTCTGCTAATACATAATTAGTGTAGGTTTCGCCTACAATAGATATTGCTTGAAGTTTTGTTTCAAAAAAAGCATAAAAGGCCTTGGAACAGGTGGTTGCAACTTTAAGATGGAAATCAAAATATCCAGCTATCTGAGCACATTCTAACACTTCATCGAACGTGTTTATTTTTTGACTGAAATTGGATGCTGCTAATGATGTATGGTCATTAAGTCTAACAAGTACATAAGCCAATTCAATCTTATGGAGTTTTGTATAATCGAGCAATAGTACAGATCCCTTTATAAAGCCCCCTTTTTTTAAGGCCTTGATTCTTTCATGTGTTGCTGATTCCGATTTGTGAATTTTATGAGCTATTTGCTTTATTGGCATCTCTGCATTTATTTGCAAAGCATTTAATATCTCATTATTAATTGAGTCTAATCCTTGAATTTTAAACATAACTTATTTAATAATTTTTACTGTTTACGAATGCATAACAGAATTAGGTCGGAACAAACATAATAAATTAATTTTAAATATTAATCTCTATAAATTGAATGTTATTGATGTTTTTTTGCAAATAAGATTTTGTGTTTGGTTTTTTTTCTTGAGTGTTGCAAAATTAAAGATGGCGAATGCTCTCTGTTTCTGTGATATTTACTGAAGTTAGATGGTGGTATTGATATACCATTCTGTAAATAACAACTTTGCACCGGTTCAAGCGGACCCATGGTGGATGTCTGTCATAGGGATGCCAATAACAGGTTAAATTTAGGTTAAAAAATGGCTTAGCCCGGATGGGCGGCCATTTTTTTTTGAATTTCTTCAAAAAAAAATGTTTGATATGAATGTTTAATTTTCTATTTTTAGTTAAAACATAACTAAACTATTATGGGATTTGTAAAAGAATTTAAAGAGTTTGCCATCAAAGGCAGTGTAATGGATCTCGCTGTCGGTGTAATTATCGGCGGGGCTTTTGGTAAGATCATAGACAGTGTTGTTAATGACCTTATTATGCCGTTAATTTCAGCAATTGTCGGATCAGTTGACTTTAGTAATATGTATGTAGTACTAAAAGGAAGTGTCAATGAAGGAATGGCACTTGTTGATGCGAGAAAAGTTCCTGGAGCTGTTGTTTTTGCTTACGGTAATTTCATTACAGTAGCTATTAATTTCCTATTACTTGCTTTAGCAGTATTTATGCTTGTAAAAGGTATTAATTCAATGAAACGCAAACAAGAGGCAGTTGCAGCCGCACCTGCAGGGCCTACTAAAGAAGAAGTTCTACTTACTGAAATCAGAGATTTACTTAAAAAGTAAATTAAAAGCTCTTTTTGACACCTGGGTCGGTTATAATAATATAATCACCCAGGTGTTTGTGTTTTTCCCATACTGGATTATTATAATCTGCTGAAGGGAAGCACGACAGATTCGAAATGATAAGTTTCTTTGAAGTGCTTTTTAATTTTGCAAGCGTACCCAATCTTTCATCACTATGAAAACGACCATTAAGATGCAGTACTTTTGTGTCCTTGTGCTTCTTTATGTATCTGGCAATTGACCAAGCCATTGTAGCATCCCAAAAATTTTGAGTCTGATATATTTTCATACCACCCATATTATGGCCACCAAGTTCTTTTATAAATTTATTATAATAGCTTCCGGTTGCGGTGTCTATTGGTAATGGGGGTAAAAAAGATCTCGATTCTTTTGGTAAGGTCTTTAATACATCCAACCCTGATTTACTAATCATATTGCTATATCTTGCAGCTGCATTAGCTCCGATTATATCTATTTTATTGACCTTGGCGTATTCGATAAGAGGTCTGTAATCCTTATAGTTGTTCCATGCCCTTGCTTCTTTTGTGAAGTTTTTTTCTGAGATATAACCTCCAACATATTCGTTTATAATGGGCTGTACATCGGTATGAAACATTTCCATAGAAAGGGCAGTTTTGGGATATGTAATATGTAGCTGTTTAAGAATTTCAAATTCTAATATATGACCAACAGAATCGTTATGTTCTTCTCCAAAAAATAGAACATCTGTTTTTTCTAAATCCCTTACCAATTCATTTAGAGAGATGACTTTCTGATTTTTAACATCATAAATTTTATACTGTTGGGAAATTTGAGCTGTAATAAATAAGGGCAGGCATATGCAAATTATAGTAAGGAGATGTTTCATACGGTAAAAGTAAGGGATATTTTCACCGATTAAAAATGCACGTTTACCGATCTTTAGCGTAGATATAAATCATTAATGTTGGCTAATGGCATGGTTCTATATACATTTGACTTAGTGCATTAAATTAAAAAGTTAAACAGAGTATAAAATTCATGAAGATTGTAATAGGCTTTATTGAATTGTATAAAATATAAGGAAATGGAAAAATTTACGAACAACAACAGTTCTAGCAGATTATGGAGTGGGTTGATAATATTAGGTGTTGGTCTGGTGTTTTTTTTAAGAAATTTTGGTGTCGATATTCCCCATTGGGTAATTAGCTGGCATACGCTATTGATTGTAATAGGTTTGTTGGTTGGTTATAAGAGGAATTTCAACGGTGGTGGGTGGTTGATAATGGTGTTGGTAGGAGGCTTCTTTACGCTTGAAGACATTGGAGAATTTGATTTATCTAAATATTATTTTGCCATTGCATTTATTATTCTTGGCTTGTTTATGATTTTTAAACCAAAACGAACTGAATGGAATAAAGAGAGATGGAGAAATAGGTGGAATAAAAGACATCCACGTTTCAGAAACTTTGATGAACCCGTAAATACAGATGAGCCGAAAGAATATAGTGATATAAATAAAGATGATATTCTTGATTCTGTGAATGTGTTTGGGGGCAGCCATCAAAATGTATACTCAAAGAATTTTAAAGGAGGAGATGTGATCGCAATTTTTGGTGGCTCAGACATCAACTTAACCCAAGCCGATTTTGAGGGTACAATAATTCTGGAGGTGGTTGCAATATTTGGAGGATTAAAGATTGTAATTCCACCAAGTTGGGAAGTGAAATCTGAAGTTACTGCCATTTTTGGCGGTATGGACGATAAGAGGGCTATAGGTCAGGTGATAGACGGGGCGAGGAAAATAATAGTTATTAAGGGGGTGGCATTATTTGGCGGGGTGGACATTAGAAACTTTTAAAACCCTATGTTATGAAATGGTTTTTAGTAAGATATATTTATGAAATAGTTTGTGGTGATGGTAATTACAAACCGCAGTTTGACGAACAATTAAGGTTGATGTTAGCATTAAATAATGCAGAAGCGCTTTTAAAAGCAGAAGAAACAGCTCATAGTTTTCATCCGCCATTTAAAAATTGTAGTGGCGAATTGGTAACCTGGAAATTCATTTGTATTGCTGATCTGCATGAAATTCAAACACCGGATGACGGTGCTGAAATCGCATCAATTATGCATGAACCAACAGATGTCTCTGCTTTTTTAAATCAGATAGAGAAGAGGCAAGCGTTTTTAAAAGAACATATACAACTTACAACTACAGAATTAGACTGTTTTGACAACTAGACCCCTATCAGTTCCACAGATCCAGAAGTTTGCCCTTGTTATATTTTTAGCATGGGTAGCAATTTTTGTGTTTCTGTTTTATTATACACTCAATTTTAGTCTGCCCGTTTCCGTTGCTGATAGTTTAATAACAAATGGTTTACTGGCTGTCGCATGTATCATCTTGAGTAATTTATTAGGTTATTACCAGCCTAAAAATGAAACGATATTGTTTATACTGGTGTTAACCTTAATGCTGGCTCTGATTATTACTTTTGCAAGTAAGTTTGCATTAAATTTTTTGTTTATTGACAACCTTACTTACCAAAGTTTTTTAAATCTGTCTTTATTAGTTCGTTTTATCATAGTATTTATATTTTTAGCCTGGTGTGCTTTAGCTAATATTTTATGGTATAGACTAGAAGAACAGTCGGCCACTCAGGAAAGGTTACTCACTGCTCAGAATTTATCAAAAGAAGCAGAATTAAATAAACTTAGACATCAGTTGCAACCACATTTTTTGTTTAATAGTTTGAACTCTGTGTACGCGCTCACTATAGTAAATCCTAAAGAGGCAGGCACCATGATCACTAAGCTTGCTGCCTTTTTAAGAGGTACTTTGAAACGAGATGATGAGGTTTGGGTTAGTGTAGGCGAAGAGATGGAATATATTGAACTTTATCTTGACATAGAAAAAGTAAGGTTTAGCCATAGGTTGAATATTGATATTAACGTAGATGAGAATACACTTAATCTGCGTTTGCCAGGTACATTATTACAGCCTATAGTAGAAAATGCTATAAAATTTGGCTTGTACAATACCTCGGCCGCAATTACTATATCTATGCATGTAAAGGTCGAAAATAATGTATTAGTGATTATGGTACAAAATCCTTATGATCCTGAAATGAAGACGGCTGGTGGAACAGGTTTTGGTTTGTCTGCTATCAAAAGAAGGCTATATTTGTTGTTCGCTGATGAGAAGTTACTGAAAACGAAGGCTACAGAAGATAATTTATTTATAACAACGCTTAAAATACCTCAGGCAAATGATAAGAACGATACTAATTGATGATGAACCCCTGGCCAGGGATATTGTGAAACATTATCTGAGCGACTTTCCTAATATTGAGGTGGTAGCTGAGTGCAATGATGGATTCGAGGGTATTAAGGCAATCACTCAGCATCAACCTGATTTTATTTTTCTGGACATACAAATGCCAAAAATTAATGGTTTTGAGATGTTGGAATTGGTAGAGAAGCCACCTGCCGTAATATTTACCACGGCATTTGATGAGTATGCCATTAAGGCTTTTGAAGTTAATGCGGTAGATTATTTACTGAAGCCAATAGAAAAGAGCAGATTTGACCTTGCCATGCAGAAACTGCCATCAAGGTTAAGTAATAATGGTGATGAATCAACGAGAGAATTATTGGATTCAGCAGCACTTAGTCCAACACAAAATAACAGGGTTGTAGTTAAAAAGAATGGGGTAATTAAAATTATTGCAGTTTCTGATATCCATTATCTGGAAGCTGATGATGATTATGTGAAAATGAGTACCGTTGAGGGGATATTCCATAAGAATAAAACAATGAGCTTTTTTGAACAAACTTTAGATTCCGCGCAGTTCATTAGGATACATCGTTCTTATATTATAAATTTGGCCCAGGTTACAAAGATCGAATTGAAAGAAAAGGATAGTTATATTGTTCTTTTAAAATCGGATATATGGCTGCCAGTGAGTAAAACAGGGTATGTGAAGCTGAAAGCTGCACTAGGCTTATAGAAAATTCTAATTCTATTTGCAATTAGAAAAAAATCGCACTATATTTGCACCTCTTAATTAAAAAAATAGTCTAAGATATAATACAGTTATGAAAAGAACATTCCAACCTTCGCAAAGAAAGAGAAGAAACAAGCATGGCTTCCGCGAAAGAATGGCTACAGCAAACGGTAGAAGAGTATTAGCTTCACGTCGTGCAAAAGGAAGAAAAAGATTATCAGTTTCTGACGAACGTCGTCATAAAGCATAATTTTTGATTGCAGCACGTTTAGGTGTTAGCAGATCAGAACATCTGCAAAGTTGCGATCAAAAACATGAACACATTTAACAAAGAAGAACGGTTATGTAGCAGGAAGTTAATTGACTTGCTATTTAAAAACGGTTCTTCTTTTTTATTATACCCCTTTCGTGTATCTTATTTGTATGTAGATACAGAAAACAAATATCCTGTGCAGGTTGTAATTAATGTTTCTAAGAAACGCTTTAAAAAGGCGGTAGACAGAAATTTAATCAAACGCCGTACCCGTGAGGTTTATCGCCTTCAGAAACAATCACAGCTTTACTCATCTCTTGTCGGTTCTGATAAGCTATTATTGCTTTCTGTTCAATTTATTGGCAAGCAGATTTATGATTATTCATTTTTTGAGAAGAAAATGTCCGGAGTTTTTAAAAAATTGGTTCTAGCTGTTGGAACTAATGAAATGGAAAAAGCTGATGGGGATAATTAAACAGATCATTAGCTGGATTTTTTTAGGTTTGATAAAGCTTTATCAATGGTTATTGTCTCCATTACTAGGAGCAAGTTGCAGATATACCCCTACTTGTTCTCAATATGGTATTGAAGCCATAAAAAAGCATGGTCCGTTTAAAGGAGGGTGGTTAACCTTAAAACGTATAGGTCGATGTCATCCATGGGGTGGTCATGGCCATGATCCTGTTCCGTAATGATATTTTTTAATTTAAACTGATGGCTACTATACTTCAAATTGAAACCGCTACACAAGTCTGTTCTGCTGCAATAGCACACGATGGCAAGACAATAGCTTTAAAAGAGCTAATGGCAAATAATATTCATGCTGGTAGCTTAACTTTGTTTATAAAGGAGGCTATGGATTCTACAGGATTACAATTTGAGGATCTTGATGCTGTAGCAGTAAGTATGGGGCCAGGTTCTTACACCGGATTGCGTATTGGCGTTTCTACTGCAAAAGGACTATGCTTTGCACTTGATAAGCCATTAATTGCAATTCCTACACTTCAAATGATGGCACAAGGATTTATGCTTCAAAATCCTGATTACGATGGACTAATTTGCGCAATGATTGATGCGAGAAGAATGGAAGTATTTACTTCTATTTACGATAATGACCTTAAAACGGTGTCTCCGGTTTCTGCTAAAATAATAGATGAGCATAGCTTTGTTGAAGATTTAAATAATAATGTAATCACTTTTATTGGCAACGGTGCAGCCAAGTGTGCTGATGTACTGAAGCAGGAAAATGCAAGATTTTCTGAACTGAATTTTAACTCGGCATCTTACATGAGTAAACTTGCTCATGAAGCCTATGTGTCTTCCAGATTTGAAGATGTTGCTTATTTTGAACCCTTTTACTTGAAGGATTTTATTTTAACCACACCTAGAAAAAGGTAAGGCGGCTGTTCTGAGATTCTGGTATTAGAAAAATAGATTCTTCCACGTTATCCTTTCGCGTCGCTTCATCTCTTTTTAGAGAATACACTGAAAATACGTTTGAAGAAACCAGTTTCCTGATCATTTAAGCCTGGTATATAGCTGCTGTTTTGAGGATGTTCTACAGTATAGCCAAACTTAATGCCTAGTCCCATGTAAAAGGATGCTCCGTTATATCCAGATCTTGGGGATGCATCAGTTTTAATTGCTGCATAAGCAGTTCGGGTTGTCTTAAGGAGATTGTCAGAACCTAAGAAGAACTCAAAGTTGGGTGTCTGATACATTCCCTGCATTCCAAAAAGAAATAGGTTATTGAAATTATAAATTGGAATAGCACTCACCGAAAAACCATTGTAATAGAATTTATTTACAATGGCTGCATCACCTCCATTATAAAACAGATTTTTTGATACAACAAAGCTAGGCGTATAAAAATTAAATGTTTTGGAGATCAGGAAATCTGCTTTGGCATTTGTAAGGGTATAAAAACTTTTATTTACTGCACTATTTTTTACAATATCTGTAATTTGGTTTCTTATTCTTTCATCTTTACCCTTAGGATTAAGGGGTGGAGTGTTTGGTTCATTCTGCTCGGGAATTATGGTAGGATTAAGCATGTTGTCAAAATTGCTTACATAAGAACTGTTGCTCCATCTGATTATGCCAAGATCTTTTAAATTGGCCATAATGAATACACCACTTTTTGAGGTATAAGTTGTGCCAAAGCTAAGAGCGAGGCCTGGGTTTTTAAATGTGGGGATCAGGTCATTTTTTTCTAGATCCTTGGCTTCCAGAAAACTTGCTTTGTATGTCCCTTTTAAAGATAAAGCTATTTTATCCTTTGTTGGTCCAGGTTGGATAGCTGAATTGTCAGTCTTTAAACTGTTGTAGGAAATTCCACTTAGTAAACTAACTTTAACACCGAAAGCAAGCTTTTTAGTATAGTTTTCTCTGTAGGTTAGGCTGAACTGATGATAGGATTGACCATATCCACTATTGTCAAATGGATTTGCAGTTAAATTAGAGTTGTTAATGAACCGAGTGTAATCATCCATTACTGCAAGTGATTCATTAGAGTATTTTGCATGAAGATCTGATCGCAATTGCCACGAAAAACCAATCTCCTTATGATATTTATAGGATTTAAAGATCTTAAAATTGAATAAATATATGTTGGAATTTTGATAGACGCTGTTTAGTTTATTCGTTCCAATTGGAATGTCTTTCACCGAAAGTTTTCCAGTGGTAATTAATTTATGCATTACATCCTCATTGCCTTTATTGATGGCATTTATTCCTAAATAGGGTAAGAAGAAATTTGAAGCATATTTGCGCGAAGAATCTAAAACGAATGTTTTTTGTGCTGGGTTCTCAAATCCATCAAATAAAGTTTTGGTATTGAAAAGACCATATTGTTGAGCTTTTAGTTGATTAAAAAGAAATAGAAATGAGAATAGGATCAGATATTTTCTCATAATGAGTCGTTTTCTAATATTAAAGAATCTTGCGTTAAAGGTTGTTGTTTCCTGCTCATCAAAACATTTGTTTGAAATTTACCATTATCTCCGCTAAGTTGGTATATAAATGACTGATAATTTTTTAATCCTTTTTCAGACGTGATGTGCTTGTAGTAAGGAAGGTATATGTTCTTAAGAAATATATCTGATGAATTGTTGAGGTCGATAAAGAAACTAATGCTGGAAGTATTTGGCAGTTGATTGATGCTATTGGCATAGCTTTCTTTATTTATAAAAAGGCGATTATTTTTATAACTGTTCAGAAAAGATTGTACTGTACTGGCATTATTCGCAAAAACCATGTAATTATCTATAATGATATAGTATGGTCTTTTGAATTTCTTAAAAGGCTCTCCAAAATAAACGTACAAAAAATCGTCCTCTTTAAATAATTTTATGCCATCCCCGTAATCCGTGCTAAGATCTAATAATAACTGATCAACTTTTTCGCCGTTACTTAAATTGATCGCTCCCATTTTTTCTGTAGTACTTAGCTGGAAGGTAATGAGTTGATCTTTAAAGTATTTGGGTAATATCTGATTTGGATCTATATGGTATTTAGCACTAATATTTTTTAGTACCTCTCCGGCTTTATTCTCTTCCTTTTTGCTGGCGAACCAGCTTTGTAACTTTCCTTTCCAATCTGTATAGTTTTCTATGGCAAAAACAGTGTAATTGGCTGTGTTTTCTGGTAGAATGTTGGTTATGGTAATTTTTTGCGCATTAGAGTTAGAGAACAATTCGTGGTAGTCATTTGGGGCATTGTTTTGTGTTACGCCAGTAAGTAGTATTTTTTCTTTGCTGAAATTGTATACAAGAGATGCAAATGCATTACAATTATCAAGTACTGAAAGTTCCCCACTAAGTTTGCCTGGCATAGT
The DNA here is from genome assembly GCF_946479715.1 of uncultured Pedobacter sp. The sequence goes on from NZ_CAMLHF010000083.1 coordinate 21,124, forward strand.
TGATTTTAACAGTTGAGGAAGGGTTTGGAAATTGATATAGACTTCAGCAAGACTATTTTTTGCTAGCCTGGTGGTTGATTTGATGTGTTGGACAAATTTATTGTTACTATTAATAGGCGTAGATAACGCACTTGAAATAGATTGAGCAGAGCTTGATAATAGTAAGAGGTTCTCTTTAGTAGCCAAATAGAGTATCATGCTGTCTGGTAAAGTAATAGCAGTTATCTTTTGTGAAGTATCTAATTGTAATTTAGCAGACGCCAGTGAAATCAATAATTGGTTTCTGTTTGATCCGGAATTTATCTGGGTGCTGTACAACAAATCTATATGTTTGTCTTTTCCGGGAATGAGACTAATATATATATTCTGTTTGCCAATAATACGGTTGATATCGGGAGCTGATAGTATATGGTCCTTTATAGATTGCAGTTGAGCGAAATTGCTTTCTCCAATAATTTCCTGCAAAATATCCTGACCTTTTAAGATGTCAAATATGCTTTTGTCATTTTGAAAAGAAAAGATAAGAGCAGAATTTGCTGTAGCTGCGTATAAACTACTGTCGTTACTTTCCCGATCTGTATTTAGACCAGAAAAATACAGATAGGCCAGGGTTAAGATGGCAGTAAACAGAGCTATTATTATGACAAGAATTTTTTTCATTTGCTGTTACTACAAATTTAATTTTAATAGTTGGTATTAATAATAAATGCTTCAAGTTTGTTAAGTTTGTTATCTCAAATTGTGGGTTTAGAATATAATGGATAGACGTATATTGATAACTGCATCATTATTTGGAGCTATTGCAGTAATGCTTGGAGCTTTTGGTGCACATGGCTTAAAGAATGTATTGGATGCCGGCTCTATTGAGATCTGGGCAAAAGGAGTGGAGTATCAGTTTTATCATACCTTCGCATTGCTTTTTCTTGCTCAATTTAAAGGTCGGGAAGCTGGGCAAGGCAAGTTCATAAACCTGGCGTATGGTTTTTTTACATTTGGCATTTTGCTGTTTTCCGGATCCTTGTATTTGCTCGCAACACGAAGTGTTACTAATATTGGCTTTGTAA
>NZ_CAMLHF010000084.1 GCF_946479715.1 uncultured Pedobacter sp.
TGTGCCGGCGCACTCTTTTAAGTTTGCTGCAACACTGCAGGAGCGGCAGGGAGGTGATGCACCGGTGCTGATCAGTATACAGACCAACGCCGGGCATGGTGCCGGTAAACCGACAGATAAAGCTATTGAAGAGATTGCCGACAAATGGGCCTTTCTATTCTACAATATGGGCTTGGGATATAAGTAATAGTTTATATCTCAAAACGTCCCAGATATTGGCTGATTGATGCATTGAGCCTGTCGTCAGACACAAAAGCCATATAAATTTCAAGCGGTTCATTTCGCATAGAAGGGCTGATCTCTAAAATATCGTGCCTTTCAATTCTTTGTGAGCCGCTGTTTGTAAAACATTTAAGCTTACTGATGGGGGCATATGCCAAAAGCATAACACGATCTGTTTTTTCCTGCCAAATCATATGTTGTATGTCCCAACTGAACTTTAATCCTTCAGTTACCATTTCAACTGTAGGATTAAATGCCTGAGATAGACCCCCATAGCTTATTCGTATTTTTGGATAATCTATTTCCACATTAGGGTAATAACCCTTTAAAGCGCGTGGTTTATTGTAGAAAATGGCCAGATTGTGGTAATTTTTAGTTGTACCCCTGGTTTCAGGATCAAAACCGGTTTTAAGAAGGGGTTCCATTTTTTTAAAGAATTCCATTAATACGCTCAATTGTTGGCGATTGTTCAGTTGTTTTTCTGTTGGCGGTTTATTGTTTTTACCATTAGACCGGATAATTTCCTGTCCGTTAAGTTGATAGCCTGTTACAGTACCCACTTTTCCTGTGACACCTCCAAGGATGCCGTTTTTAAGTTGTCCCATGTTTTTATTTGATTAAGTGAAAGAAGAGATGCACCCGCAACTCCGGCCCTACAACAAATACAGGTCAGAATTGTTTTTAGTAATTGATTATCAGTATTGCTTTTTGAGGTTTTTGGGGTGTTAAGAGGGCATTGGCAGGGCGTTGACAGGGTAATTAGCCCTATCAAGGCCCCAGCAAGACCCTATCAACGCCCTGCCAATGCCCCAGCGCCAAAAGAATGCGAATAGTTTTTTACCTAAGAAACAGTATTTTTTTGATCGAAAATTAGAGACGACTCTACCGGAAAACAGTTAAATGAAAAAATATTTTATTTTTTTTTCGTTCATGAAATTTATTGATGCATTAAAAGTTTTAAGTGTATTTTGCTGGTTATCAGAAGGGTGAAATTTTGATGGTGAGTAAGTAATGAGAATAGGGCAGAGGGGTATTAAATATTTATTGAAAATATTTTGAAAAGGGTTTTGAGAATTGAAAACTATCTCTATCTTTGCAGTCCTAAAACAATCCTAACTGCGGAAGTGGCGTAATTGGTAGCCGCACCAGACTTAGGATCTGGCGCTTCACGGCGTGGGGGTTCGAGTCCCTTCTTCCGCACACAAAAATTCCCCCGCAACACGGGGGAATTTTTATATAAAGACGGTTATAAAAATATTGATTCAGAAAGATGAACATTACACAGGAAAAAATTAACGACTTAAACGCAGTTGTAAAAATTAAAATTGCACCTGAAGATTATACTGAAAAGGTTGATAAGACTATAAAAGAACAAGCTAAAAAAGCAAACCTTCCTGGGTTCCGTAAAGGAATGGTTCCTCCTGCTCACATCAAAAAAATGTATGGCAGAAGTATTCTTGTAGAAGAAATCAACAATCTGTTAAGCGAAACTTTAAATAAGCACTTAACTGATAATAAAGTAGAAATTCTTGGTCAGCCTTTACCTGTGATGGATGATTCTAAAGAATTCAAATGGGATTATACAGACGAATTTGAATTTGATTATGAATTAGGATTAGCACCAGCTATTGATTTAAACCTTTCTTCTAAAGATAAGTTTACTCAGTATGTTGTTAAAGCTGACGAAGAAACTTTAGCTGCGCGTATCAAAAACATCCGCAAAAGCTATGGCAAAATGACAAACCCTGAAGTTTCGGCAGAAGAAGACGTACTTTATGCCGAATTAGCACAACTTTCTGCCGATGGTTCAGTTTTTGAAGGTGGCATTACACAAACAGGGTCTATTCGTTTAGATCAGGTTACTGATAAAAAGATTTTAAAATCTTTAATTGGTTTAAAAAAGGATGATGTAGTTACACTTGACGTTCAAAAAGCTTTTGATAAAAATGAGGTTATTATAGCCAAATTGTTAAACATCAGCGAAGAAGATGCCAAAGACCTACAATCTAAATTCCAGGTAACGGTTAAAAATGTAAACCGTTTAGAGGAATCTGATTTAAATCAAGAGTTCTTTGATAAATTATTTGGTGCAGGTGAAGTAACTGATGAGGCTGGTTTTACTGCCAGAATTACAGAAGAAATCGAAAGCATGTTTAAGCAAGATGCAGATCGTAAATTACAAAACGATATGTATACTAAACTTACTGACAGTGTTAAAATTGATTTGCCAGATGAGTTTTTACGTAAATGGTTAAAAGCTACTAACGAAAAACTAACTGACGAAGAATTAGCTGAAGGTTATGATGATTTCGCTAAAAACTTGAAATGGACTTTAATCGAAAACAAATTGATTAAAGACAATAACATCGAGATTAAATACGAAGATGTTTTCCAAACAGCAAAACAACGTTTAGACGCACAATTCAGAATGTACAGTCCAGCTCCGATGCCGGAAGATCAATTGGCTCAGTACACTGCTACTTTCCTTAAAGAGAAAGACAACGCTAACCGTATTTTTGATGAAGTAAAAGCGATTAAAGTTTTCGAACACATTCAATCAGTTGCTACTTTAGACCAAAAAGAAATAGCTTATAATAAATTTATAGAATTAAAATAAGAAAGGCTGGTAACAGCAAACACAATTAATTTTATAGTATTAAGAATAAGGCGGCTTTATTAAGGCCGCCTTATTTATATAAAAGATATTCAAATTTTACAATGCCACAATAAATTACCAATTTAGTTTAGCTACTTTGGTGACAAATATTAGAAAATAAGAACTTATGAAACCTCCTGAGGAAGCTTCATAACTGATAAAAAGAAAAATAAGAACTTATGAAAATAGATAAAGACGAGTTTAGAAAATATGCAGTTAAACATCACCGTATAAACGGTTTAAATGTTGATCGTTTTATTGGAGCAACAAACAACTCTCCAAAAAGCATGACACCTTATATCATTGAAGAACGCCAGCTTAATGTAGCGCAGATGGACGTTTTCTCTCGTTTGATGATGGATAGGATTATCTTTTTAGGTGATGCTATTTATGACGGAAATGCAAACATTATACAAGCTCAATTGTTGTTTTTACAGTCGACAGATAACAATAGAGATATTCAAATTTATATCAATTCACCAGGTGGTTCAGTTTATGCAGGTTTAGGTATATATGACACTATGCAGTACATCACACCTGATGTGGCTACAATTTGCACCGGTATGGCGGCTTCAATGGGAGCGGTTTTATTGGTAGCAGGAGCTAAAGGAAAACGTGCTGCATTACCTCACTCACGTGTAATGATTCACCAGCCTTCTGGTGGTGCTCAGGGTGTGGCTTCTGATATGGAGATCAACCTTAGGGAGATGTTAAAATTAAAAAAGGAACTGTACGATATCATTTCTAATCATTCCGGACAATCTTATGAGTGGGTAGAAAAAGCTTCTGACCGTGATTACTGGATGAAAGCTGAGGAAGCAAAAGGTTTTGGAATGATTGATGAAGTACTGGTTGCCAGTAGTAAGAAAGATTAAAAATGGCTAAACAAAATAAAGAATCGCGTTGCTCTTTTTGTGGCTCAGGTAAGCAGGATACTTTAATGCTTATCGAAGGGCTTGATGCATACATTTGTGATAAATGTGTTGCTCAGGCAAATCAGCTTCTGGTACAGGAGTTGGGCAGCAAAAAAGGTAAAGCTTTAGATCCTTCGATCACCTTATTAAAACCACAGGAAATTAAGGCGCATATTGATCAGTATGTTATTGGTCAGGATGATGCTAAAAAAGTACTTTCTGTGGCAGTGTATAACCACTATAAAAGGTTGAGTCAGAAGATTGATAAAGCCGACGAGATTGAGATTGAAAAATCCAACATCATGCTGGTAGGTGAAACCGGGACAGGTAAAACTTTACTGGCTAAAACCATTGCGAAAATATTGCATGTGCCTTTTTGTATATGCGATGCAACGGTGCTTACCGAAGCGGGTTATGTGGGAGAGGATGTTGAAAGTATATTAACACGTTTATTGCAGGCTGCTGATTATGATGTGGCTTCGGCAGAACGTGGTATCGTTTATATCGATGAGGTTGACAAGGTGGCACGTAAAAGTGATAACCCTTCAATCACCAGGGATGTATCGGGAGAAGGTGTACAACAGGCCTTGTTGAAGATCTTAGAAGGTACTGTAGTAAACGTTCCACCTCAGGGTGGTCGTAAGCACCCTGATCAGAAGATGATCCCTGTAAACACGAATAACATCTTGTTTATTTGTGGTGGTGCGTTTGACGGTATTGAACGTAAAATAGCAAACAGATTGCGTACGCAGGCTGTAGGTTATAAGGTTAAAAAGGATGACGAAGAGTTGGATCTTAAAAACCTGTACAAATATATCACTCCTCAGGATTTAAAATCATTTGGATTAATACCAGAGCTTATTGGTCGTGTGCCTGTTTTAACACACCTTAATCCATTAGATAAACAGGCGTTGCGCAACATACTTACCGAGCCTAAGAACTCATTGTTGCGTCAGTATGTGAAACTGTTCGAATATGAGAATGTAAAGCTTGTATTTGAAGATGAGGTTTTAGATTTCATTGTTGATAAGGCAATGGAGTATAAACTTGGTGCAAGGGGCTTACGTTCTATTTGCGAAGCGATTATGCTTGATGCGATGTTTGAAATACCATCGGACGCGAGTGTCCAGGAATTGAGTATTTCACTCGACTACGCCGTGGAGAAATTTGAGAAAGCCGACTTTAAAAAGTTAAAAGCTGCTTAGAAATTTAAATCCCCGGTTTTACCGGGGATTTTTTTTTAACTTGTTATTTAGGTAAGCGGTTCGCTTTGTGCTCCGTCATCCTGAAATAAATTCAGGATGACGAAAGGCCTACAAGATTCAGGATGACGGAGAGGATAAGTTTAAAAGAATAATAAAGAAAGGATAAATATATGAACGAAGAAAAAGACGTAAAAAAAGATGAAAAAGCAGTAGCAAAAGCAAAAAAAACTAAAGAAGTTGAATCTCCTGTAAAAGGTGGTTTAAAATCTAAATCAGAGATTGTTAAGAACTGGTTGCCAAGATATACCGGCAGACCATTGGAAGAGTTTGGACAATATATCCTGCTAACCAATTTTAGTAAATATGTGCAAATGTTCTCTGAGTGGAATGGCAATGCGCCTATTTTAGGATTAGACAAGCCGATGCAAAGTGTAACTGCAAATGGAATTACCATTATCAATTTTGGCATGGGAAGTCCTATGGCGGCTACTATGATGGATCTGCTTACCGCAATTTCTCCTAAAGCAGTTTTGTTTTTGGGTAAATGCGGAGGGTTAAAAAAGAAAAACCAACTGGGCGATTTGATTTTACCTATTGCAGCTATAAGAGGCGAGGGGACATCAAACGATTACCTGCCTGCAGAAGTACCGGCATTACCTGCCTTCGCTTTGCAGAAAGCAATATCAACAACAATAAGAGATCATTCAAGAGATTATTGGACAGGAACTTGCTATACTACCAACCGCAGGGTTTGGGAGCACGACAAGAACTTTAAGAAATACCTGAAAGGTTTACGTGCTATGGCAGTAGATATGGAAACGGCAACTATTTTTACCACAGGATTTGCCAATAAAATACCTACCGGAGCTTTGCTACTGGTTTCTGATCAGCCAATGATTCCTGAAGGTGTAAAAACTGCCGAAAGCGATAGCAGTGTAACCACCAATTACGTGGAAACGCATTTAAGAATAGGGGTAGATTCGCTAATGCAACTAATTAATAACGGGCTTACAGTTAAGCACCTTCATTTTTAGTCGCCATCGGCACTTTTGGGGGAATCGAATTCAATCAGCGTTCCGCCAAAGTGACTAACTTCAGCCCAGTTATCTGTAGGAAATTCTATCATTACAATTCCACAGGTAGGGATATTATAGATACTTGCATCACTTAAGTAGTTTGCAAAATCTGTAAATCCCGGGTTGTGCCCAAATATGGCTACTCTGTTATATTTATTATTAAGCTTGTTTACCACCTTTAAAAGGGTGTTTACATCAGCCTCATAAATAGCAGTTTCTTCTTTAATCTGATCAGGAGATTTGTGCCAAACCTGCGAGAAATGTTTAGCGGTAGTAATTGCTCTTAAAGCAGGGCTGCTTACCAATAATTGCGGAACAAGGTCTTTTTGAAGTATCCTTGCCGCCATTTCTGGTGCGTTTCTGTGTCCCCTTGGATTTAATGGCCTGTCGAAATCTGAAAGATGGGAATTAGCCCAGTCTGATTTACCGTGTCTTACTAATAGCAATTGCTTCATATAAGCGTTCTTATGAGTTTATAAAACTAACAATCTTATCGGTATGAATGTTTTTCATACATTTAAAATGTCCCAATGGACATTTTTCTAAACCAAACTTAGAGCAGGGCCTGCACGCCAGGTCTTCTCCGACAATTAACGATTGTGATATTTTATAAGGATGCACCCCCAGCAGATCAGGTGTGGTGCCACCCCATACAGATGCCAAAGGCTTGTCAAAAGCTTCTGAAATGTGTGTTAGTCCGGTATCAAATCCAATTACCTTATAGGCCTTAGAGATCAGAAAAACAGACTGATCCAGATTTGTAATTCCACAGGTACTGTATACATTATCGCCGGTAGCTTCCTTAATTATATCGGCATTGTCTTTTACATCATTACCTCCCAATAAAACCACCGGAAGATTTATTTTATTACATATTTCTATGATCTTATCGTTAGGCAGCCTTTTGGTAAAATGAGTTGCTCCGATAACAAATGCAACGAACTTTTCCTGATGAGATGGAGGTAAAAATTCAGACAATTGATATTCTTTAGAGATATAATAATCAATAGGTTTGTCATCATTTTTTACACCAAGAAACTTAACGGTTTCAAGGTATCTGTCTACCAGATGTTTTCCGGAAATGAGCTTATTCCACTTGAATTTTAATGCCAGCCATTTGCTTATTCTATCTTTTTTATAAGTAGAAGAGGGCAGTCCGGTTTTGAATTTGATAATAGAAGTACGCAGGTTGTTGTGCAGGTCTATAATCAGGTCAAAATTCTCGGCTTTAATGTCTTTAATGGTATCAGATAACTTTGGCTTAAGTGTATGAAGCTTAGTTAAATAGGGGTTATTCTGGTAAATGTATTTGAATGCGGGTTTGGTAAGGAAATGTATTTCGCAATCAGGTAATTGTTCTTTAAGGCACCTCACTACCGGGGTTGTGTAAATGATATCCCCCATGGAACTAAACCTTATTACAATAATCTTTTTAGGTGTTTTCAAATCAATAATTTCTTATTGTGAACCTTTTATTTTTTCTATAATACTAGTTGATGAATAACCCGGCAGGAAGTTAAGGACTTTAACCTCACCTCCGTTAGCAATTGTTTCTTTTGCACCAACAATATTATCAAGGTTGTAATCTCCACCTTTAACCAATACATCAGGTTGAACGGCATTAATTAAATCAAGTGGGGTGTCTTCACTAAAAAGAACAACGGCATCAACAAAAAACATAGATGCAATAAGTTGTGTGCGACTAAATTCATTATTTATTGGCCGGTTTTCGCCTTTCAGTTTGCACACAGAATTATCGGTATTTAAACCAACAACAAGTATGTCTCCCAAATCGGCAGCTTCGCCAAGATAGGCGATATGACCAGGGTGTATGATGTCAAAACAGCCATTTGTAAATACTATCTTTTTACCTTCAGCTTTCCACTTACGGGCCTTATCAATTAAAGTATCTCTGGATACTATTTTTTGTACAAGCGTCTGTTTTGAATCTTTTGCCATAATTAATACGATTGATCTACTGCGGTGCAAAGAATGTGTCCAATCAGGATATGCATTTCCTGTATTCTGGCAGTATTGTCTTCAGGGATTACAATATTTATATCGCAAAGTTCATTCATCTGGCCACCGTCTCTGCCAGAGAGACCTAGTGTTTTACAACCAATTTCTTTTGCTGCTTTTAAGGCGTTTATAATGTTTGCGCTGTTGCCACTTGTAGATATCGCAATAAATAGATCTGAAGGGTTGGCTAGCGCGTGCAATTGACGCTCAAATACGCTATGGTAACCATAATCATTGCTTATTGCGGTTAGTGCCGAGGTATCAACCGTAAGTGCAATTGCAGGTAGTGCCTTGCGCTCTTTAACAAACCTGCCGGTAAGTTCTGCGGCAATATGCTGTGCATCAGCAGCGCTTCCCCCGTTTCCGGCTAACAATACTTTACCACCAGAAAGCAGGGTATCTGTAATTAGTTTACAGCTGCGCTCTATTTGAGGTACAAGGTTCGAAATGACTTTCTCAATGGTTAGCTTATGATGATTTAGTTCGTCTAATACCATGAATGTTAATTGGTTTTTAAAGAGGCTATGATTTCTTCGATGCTGGTAGTTGCACTGCCGATATGTTTGATCACAATTGATGCTGCGTAATTGGCAATAGTTGCCGCTTCTTCAACACTAAAGCCTAATGAAAGGCAGTACGCTAAAGTAGCTATTACGGTATCGCCGGCTCCGGTTACATCATAAACTTCGGTGGCTGCAACAGGTATGATTTTATAATCTTCTTTAGTGATAATCGCAATTCCTGCTTCCGAAAGTGTTACAATGAGATAGGTTGCCTTTGTGGCATCAAGAATAACGTGAGCTGCTTTAATTAAGTCCTCATCAGAATTGATCTTTTCGGCTTTGGCGGCTTCTGCCAGTTCCTTTTTATTCGGTTTAATAAGAAAAGCACCTTCATATTTACTATAATCCATTCCTTTTGGATCTACAAGGGTCTTTTTGCTAAGTGACTGGCAATAACCAATAATTCTTAAGGATAGGGTTGGGGTAAGTAAGCCTTTATTGTAATCTGAAAGGACTACGATATCTGCTTTTTCTATATAGGGGGTAATGAAAGCAAAAAAAGATGCTTCCAGTTCAGCAGAGATGTTGTGGATATCCTCTTTGTCTATTCTAACAATTTGATGATTGCCGGCAATAACCCGTGTTTTTACGGTAGTTACCCTGCTGTCATCTTTCAAAATCAATCGATTATCTATGCCTTTTGTTGTTAAAATCTCTATTACGTCGGCTGCAAACAGATCATTGCCAACAATTCCGGCAAGATGAACTTTTGCTCCAAGATCAATCAGGTTGCTGGCTACGTTTGCTGCACCACCAATAATTTTTGATTCTCTATGGGCATTTAGAATTGGTACTGGTGCTTCTGGTGATAATCTGGTGGCCGAACCGAAGATGTAGTGATCTAACATGAGATCGCCTATAACTAATATATCCGGAGCGGGATTATTGTGATGTGCATTATGTAGTTTTTCTTTTAGCATGCTCTATTATAGGTCAAAGGTAAGCATAATGGCTTTTATAATGATTAAATATTGTTGATCCTGTTTTTAAAATGATCTGCTATTTCATTTACAGAATAACTATTTAAGCATTGTTTAGCCTCCAGGCCTCCTTTTCTGCCCACTAACACGCCGTACTTCATATCATGGAAGCCTTCTGTTCTGTGGGCATCCGGATTTATAGACAGAATAACGCCTTTTTCAAGCGCATAGCGATGCCAGCGCCAATCCAGATCTAAGCGCAAAGGGTTTGCGTTGATTTCTATAACTACATTATTTGCAGCACAGGCATCAATTACTTTGGCATAATCTATTGGGTAACCTTTTCTGCTAAGTAACAATCTACCGGTAGGATGTCCCAATATGGTAGTATATGGGTTTTCTATGGCTTTTATTAATCTTGAAGTAGCTTTTTCCTCGTCCATACGCAGGATGCTGTGTACAGATGCGACTACAAAATCAAAAGTTTTAAGGATGTCGTCGCTATAATCCAATGAACCATCAAAAAGGATATCGCTTTCTATTCCTTTAAATATTTTAAATGGAGCAAGGTTAGCATTAAGTGCATCAATTTCCTGATGCTGCGCATAAACACGTTGTTCATTTAGGCCATTGGCATAAAATGCAGATTTTGAGTGATCACAAATCCCCAGGTATTCTAATTGCAGATTGTCTTTGCAATAAAGCGCCATCTGTTCCAGGGTATGCACTCCATCACTCCAGGTAGAGTGGTTATGTAAACTTCCTTTTAGGTCATTGTAGGTAATTAACTGAGGCAGTTTGTTTGCCTTTGCCAATTCTATTTCATTTAATCCCTCTCTAAGTTCCGGTTCAACAAATGCTAAACCAGCTTTTTGATAAATAGATTGCTCATCATTAAAGGGACCGTTACCTGCTAAAGCTAAAACATCGGCAACGTGTTTTTCATTGCCGGTTAATTTAAACCAGTTGAGGTAGAAATCGTGTTTAGCTACCACATAAAGTTTGATTTTAAGACCTGTAGGGCTGTGTGCTATAAGTGCATCATCGCCCTGCGCTTCAAATTGTAAAGGCTCAAATTCTGATATTCTTGTAACTATTTCATCGATGCTTTCGGCACCAATTACGAGTTCTATTTCTTCGATAATTTCCAGACAACGGCGGTATGCTCCGGCAACGCCTAAAAGCGGCTCTCCGCTGAGGCCTCTAAGCCATACGGCAAGGTCTTCAAATAGCTTGTTAACAAATCCTTCTGCCTGGGCATACAGGAACTTGCCATGCGCTGCCATCTGAAATTCAATAACTTTTTTGATCTCTTCCTGTGTTTTCAGACCAAAGCCTTTTGCTTCAATAAGCCTGTTTTCATTACAGGCGTAATAAAGTTCGCCAATGTTTTCGATAGCAAGATCTTTCCAGATAACTGATATTTTTTTAGGGCCAATACCTTTAATACCAAGCATTTCTACAATTCCTTCCGGTGTTTCGGTCAGGATGGTCTGAAGTTCAACCATGGATCCCGTCTGCAGTAACTCCCATACTTTTGCCGATATACTTTTACCAAGGCCATCTATCAGTGCAATTTCTTCGAGTGTTTTATCTTTAATGGCAAATGGTAGTTTATCTACTTTAAAAGCGGCATTGGCCACTGATTTTATTTTAAAAGGGTTTTCATTATGTAGTTCCATCAATTGAGACAGGAGACGGAGCGTACGGGCGATGGTTTTGTTTTCCATTGAGTTATTTTTACCTTAACAGTAATGATGGTGTCCAAGAGGTAAAAGCGTCATTCTGAATTTATTTCAGAATGACGATGAGTAGCAAATTTACTTTTTTGAACATCGTCATCGTTGCTAAATTAAATAAAAACGGTCGGTTTTTTGATTAAACTATTATTGGCATGGTTTTTTTACCTTATGTTGCTATGAGACAATTCAATATTTTAAGTGTTTTTTTGCTGGCTCTGGTTTTGGGCTGCAATGAACCAAGTAAAAAGAATACCGAAGAGGACAAAGAGGCCCGTCTTCCTGCCGGTGCATTTCCTGAGTATTCCGGAGATCTGATGATTGTTCCGGGCAAGTCGATTGATAAAGTGTTTTTAGGGCAGGATATGCAGGAGGTTTTTAAGATTTTAGGGAATCCAAATGATGGTGATGCCGCGATGGGAAAGGCCTGGGGTATCTGGTACCTTAGAGATTCAACTGATGCCAAAAAGGGAGAGTTGTCTGTTTATTCTTCTTACAAGGATAGCACGATGGTTACCAAAGATGTAAAGCAGATTGTGGTGAGTGCTTCGAATTACAGGACCGATAAGGGTTTAAGAATTGGGGTATCTCTTGACGAGATAAAGGCAGTTTTTCCGAATGTGAAAAAGGCTGAGGTTTATGTGAGTACTGTTAAAAAAGATACTTTAATTGTTTATGATGCACAGGATGAGGGAATAGCATTTGATGTAAGAAATAAAGGAGATCATTTTTTTACTACAGCTATTACAGTGCATCCAAAAAAAGTATCGGTAAATAGTACGTATTTAACGATACATCCGGGTTGGAATAAGGTTCAGTAATTTCTTGATCGTCATCCTGAAATGAATTCAGGATGACGACGAAGGCTTTTAATTTACTTTTATTTCAAATGGCATACGCGTTTGTACGCCTGATTTTGAAATGACTGATTTTATTTGCTGATAGATTGGATAGCTGTCGCCAAGTTCTTGCTTAGCATAATATGTTTTTACTTTATCGGTACTGTTTTCCATAAATGACTTTAATGGGCTTATCATTTCAGGATATTCCACTACTCTGTACTCTTTTACTTTTGCTTTTTTCGCTGCAGAAACAATTGCATCATTAAAGCTCCCGGTTCTATCTGCAAGTCCTATTTTTACTGCATCAGTACCTATCCATACACGGCCACCTCCAATGCTATCAATATATGCTTTAGACTTTTTACGTCCTTCGGATACATGAGTAATAAAGGTATCGTAAACTCTGTTTACATCAGTTTGGATAATTAACCTTTCGCCATCAGTTAAAGGGCGGTTAGTACTCATGATATCAGCATATTTTCCCGTTTTAACACCGTCAAATGTAATTCCCAGTTTGGAATTTAATAATTTCTGGAAATTAGGAATCACACCAAATACGCCAATAGAACCAGTGATTGTGTTGGGCTGTACAAAAATTGAATCCGCTGCACAAGCGATATAATAACCTCCTGATGCTGCCACATCACCAAATGAAGCAATTACAGGTTTAACTTTTTTGGCAAGAATAATTTCTCTCCAAATCACATCAGAAGCAAGTGCGCTGCCGCCAGGTGAATTTACTCTTAATACTATAGCTTTGATGCTTGAATCTAATCTGGCCTTTCTAATGGTTCTGGAAAGTCGTTCAGAACCAATCTGTGCATTAGAACCTTCTCCACCAACAATATCTCCATCAGCATAAATTACCGCTACTTTGTTTTTGCCACTTTCACTTTTATCTGCATTTATATTTCTGGCATAATCGTTTATAGTTATGCTACTGATATTGCTTTCCTTGTCTTTACCACTTAAAGATTTAAGCTCATCAAGAATCTCATCTTTAAATTTAAGACCATCAATCAGCTTATAAGCAAGTGCGTCTTTTGGCTGCTGAATTTTATAATCATCCGCAATTTGATGTAAGGTTGGGGTACTGATGTGTCTGCTTTCGGCAATTCCATCAAGAAATGTATTGTACATTCCGGTTAAATAAGCGGTAACCTGTTCACGATTTTTATCGCTCATTTTGTCGGTAATAAACGGCTCAATTGCACTTTTATAAGAGCCTACTCTTATAATTTGTGCCTCGATACCTAATTTATCCAGTGCTCCTTTAAAGAACATGATCTGAGAGCTTAAACCCTTAAATTCAAGCGCACCTTCAGGATTCAGATAAACTTTATCGGCCACAGAAGCCAGATAGTAAGCACTCTGAGTATAAACCTCGCTATAAGCTATAATTTTCTTTTTGCTGGTTTTGAAATCTATTAAAGCATTTCTTACTTCGCGCAATGTTGCAAAGCCTGCATTTGGAGAAGTTACATTAAGATAAATGCATTTAATATCATCGTCTGTTTTTGCTTTTTTAAGAGATTTAAGAATATCATTAAATCCTATACTTTTCTCGCCATCTCCACCAACAATCGGTAGATTTGAAAAAGTATCATCTGGAGTTCGCTCTTTAATTGCTTGATCCATATTTAAATAAAGCACAGAATTGCTGCTTACACTAACAGTTTTATCACTTTCGAGAGACGAAACAACACCAACAATAACTACTACAAATAACAGGGTAAAAAGGACAAGTGAAATGATAACTCCAACAACGGTTGCAAAAACATACTTGAAAAATTCTCTCATGTGGTGGTTTAATATTTATTTTGTAAATATAAGTAAAAAAATAGCCTGAGGCTTTTATATGATATTTGATAGTAAAAAAGTTTATTTGTTACTGGGTAGCAACCTTGGTGAGAGAGAACAGTTGATTGAAGATGCCATTAAACAAATTGCTAATGAAATAGGAGAGGTGTTTATAAGATCCTCAGTTTACGAAACTGAGGCCTGGGGCAATGAAGATCAGCCTTCTTTTTTGAATATTGCATTAGGTGTTGAAACTAAACTTACACCTATTGAGGTGCTAAATAAGGCCCTGGAAATTGAATTGGAACTGGGAAGAGTCAGGCATGAAAAATGGGGCTCTCGCTTAATCGATATTGATCTCATTTTTTATGATGATATTGTTGTAGACATGGGGGCTGAATTACAAATACCTCACCCTCAGATGCAATATAGAAAGTTTGTTTTAGAGCCTTTGGCCGAGATAGTACCTGATTACATGCATCCGGTTCTAAAAATGACTGTTCGCGAAGTATTAGAAAGATTACGTGATAATTTATCTGTATCTAAAATTTAATTATATTTTTGTTCCAATGATTAACGTAAATAAAAATGATGAGCCTTTAGATCTTTCTTACTTAAGAGAGATGTCTGCAGACAATGCGGAGTTTATCATAGAAATGATAGATCTTTTTAAGGTTCAAACGCCAGTATACCTTTCTGAGCTTGAAAGTGCCGTAGCTGATAGAAACTGGCCACTGGTATCAACCTGTGCGCACAGAATGAAACCTACCTTTGCTTATATTGGAAGGGAAGATGCTAAACTGCACATGCAAATGATTGAACACAATGCCCGCGAGCTTATTGATGTAGACGCATTACCCCAGGCATTTGCTGAAATTGCTGAGTTTGTACCAATCTTATATAAGCAGTTAGATCGTGCAAAAGCAGATCTTGAAAAAGATCTTTAAGCTGCAGGAATACGCCTGAAATGTAAAATTGATAATCCTATATACAACACTAATATAAGAGGAACCGCTGCAAATTTTAGAAAAGGCAGCAGCAGTGCTGATATAATCAGAAAAATATACTTTATTTTATTCTGAGCCCAGCTTGTTGAACTGAATTTTAAAGAGAAGATTCTAATCTCACTTACCAGCAGCCAGCTTAATAGTGTCGTTAATCCAATAAGAAGCAAGGTTGAATTGATAACCGAGGGATAGTCTTTTTGAATAAATGGCAGGGAGACTATAAACAAGGTATTCATTGGAGTATTTAAACCAATGAAATCTTCCGTTTGCCTGGTATCGTTATTAAATTTAGCTAATCTTAGTGCAGAGAATACCGTAATAATAAAGGCCAGATAAGGCAGGTAAGGTGATGCGTAGTCGCTTTGCGAAAGTAATTGATACATCACTACTCCCGGGAGGAAACCAAAGCTCACCATGTCGGCCAACGAATCCAGGTCCTTTCCGATGTTTGATTTTACGTTTAGCAATCTGGCAGCAAAGCCATCAAAGAAATCAAAGATTCCGGACAGCAGCACAAAGTATGCTGCTGTCTCCAGAGCTCCGTTAAAAGCATAAACTATTCCGATGCAACCTGAGAACAGATTTGCACAGGTAATTGCATTTGGGATATGCTTCTTTATCATTTATTAGCTATTCATCGAAATTAAAAACTCTTCGTTCGATTTTGTGCCTTTTATTTGTGCCTGTACAAATTCCATAGCTTCCTGTGCATTCATATCAGCCAGGTGGTTACGTAAGATCCATACACGTTGTAAAGTGTCTCTGTCGTGCAACAGATCATCTCTACGTGTGCTTGAAGCAGTAATGTCGATAGCAGGGAAGATACGTTTGTTAGATAGTTTACGATCTAACTGTAGTTCCATGTTACCGGTACCTTTAAATTCTTCGAAGATCACCTCATCCATTTTAGAACCGGTATCAGTTAACGCAGTTGCGAGGATGGTTAAAGAGCCACCTTTTTCTATGTTACGTGCGGCACCAAAGAAACGTTTCGGTTTGTGTAATGCATTTGCATCAACACCACCAGAAAGGATTTTACCCGATGCAGGAGCAGTTGTGTTGTAAGCTCTGGCTAATCTGGTGATTGAGTCTAGCAAGATTACTACATCATGACCACATTCTACAAGACGTTTTGCTTTTTCCAAAACGATATTGGCAATTTTAACGTGACGTTCTGCAGGCTCATCAAAAGTAGAAGCGATAACTTCAGCCCTTACACTTCTTGCCATATCAGTTACCTCTTCCGGGCGTTCATCTATCAGTAATATAATCAGATAAACCTCAGGGTGATTTTTAGCAATTGCATTGGCTACCTCTTTAAGTAAATTGGTTTTACCTGTTTTAGGCTGCGCTACAATTAAACCACGTTGCCCTTTACCTATTGGGGTAAACAGGTCAATGATCCTGGTAGAGTAGTTGTTGGTTTCTGTGAAAAGATTTAACCTTTCAGTAGGAAACAAAGGAGTAAGGTAGTCAAATGGAACACGGTCCCTAACATCGGCTGGTAAGCGTCCGTTAATAGTTTCTACCCTTACCAAAGGGAAATACTTTTCGCCTTCTTTTGGAGGGCGGATACTTCCTTTTACCGTATCACCAGTTTTTAAACCAAATAGTTTGATTTGCGACTGAGATACATAAATATCATCCGGAGAGGAAAGGTAATTGTAATCAGCAGATCTAAGGAAGCCATAGCCATCAGGCATAATTTCCAGAACACCTTCGTTGGTGATGGTATTATCAAAATCAAGATTTGAATAGCTATTCTCATTTTGTTTTTGATGACCACCAGCGTTAGGTCCTTTAGGTCTGTTTTCGTCTCTTTGAGGCTTATTACCTTTTTTGTTTTCACCTGAAGGAACGTTTTGAGCGGGTAGAGGTACAGGGGCTGGCTGAGCAGTTTCTGTAACTTCTGAAGGTGTTTCAGTAGCTTCAATCTGAGGCTCGGCATCCGGTACGGCTACTTCTTCAGCAGCTTCTTCTGCGTATCGTTGTTCCGATCCGGGAAGCGGATCAAACAACGATGCCCTGTTGAAAGGTTTAGTTGTTGGGCCTTCTTCTTCCTTTGCAGGGATTCGGATTCTTTTACGGGTTGGTTTTTCAGCAGTACCAGTATCTTTTACAGTTTTCGCTTTACTGATTTTAGCCGGTGCTGCTACCTCAGTCACCTCAGCTACAGGAGCGCCTGTTTCTTGTTCTGTTATTTGTGCAATAATTTCAACCAGTTCAGCCTTACGTAACTCATCGGCATTTAGTATGCCTTGAGTTTTTGCAATCTCACGCAATTCGGCTGTGAGTTTTTCATTTAATTCTGTTTTATTAAACATTATATGGGTGTAGAGAAATTTTTAAAAATAGAATTTACCAATTGAACAGAGCAGAAAATACGGCTATAAAAGATAGTAGAAGACAAAATTTTATTGGATTTTCTGGAATGATCAGATAAACTTTTAGAGAATTATGTTGCAATTGTATGTATTTGTAAACTAATCTCCAAGAAAAACTTAAAATTGTTTAAAATAATTTCATTCAAAAGTTTTTAAATAGGCATTAAATCAGTGTTAAATTTGGCATCTTTGCACACAAAATTTACCCTCTGATGAATAAGAAGCAGTTATTTGAACAAATCAAAAGTAAGAAATCTTTTTTATGTGTTGGCCTTGATCCTGTTCTGGAAAATATCCCAAAACACTTATTAAAATACGAAAACCCTGTGTTAGAATTTAATAAGCAGATAATTGACGCAACTAAAGATCTGTGTGTAGCTTACAAACCTAACACTGCTTTTTATGAGTCGATGGGATTAAAGGGTTGGGAAACTTTAATTAAAACATGGCAATATATTCCTAAAGATATTTTTACAATTGCTGATGCAAAAAGAGGAGATATCGGGAACACTTCGGCCATGTATGCAGATGCTTTTTTTAATGAAGCCAAGTCAGACATGAGTTTTGATTCTATCACCGTTGCTCCTTATATGGGAAAGGATTCTGTTGGTCCGTTTCTGGAATATAAAGATAAATGGGTAATCCTTTTGGCTTTAACATCAAATGCAGGTCATAGCGACTTTCAATTACATGAAACACCAGATGGTAAATTGTATGAAGAAGTAATTCGGATTTCATCTCAGTGGGCAAGTAGTGAGCAGTTGATGTATGTTGTAGGTGCTACGCGAGGTTCTGAGTTTGAAAATATAAGAAGATTGGCTCCTGATAATTTCTTATTGGTTCCGGGTATTGGTGCACAGGGTGGCAGCCTTGCCGATGTTTGTAATTATGGCTTAAATAAAGAATGTGGCTTGCTCGTAAATTCTGCAAGAGCTATCATTTATGCAAGCAAAGGTGAGGACTTTGCTGAAAAGGCAAGGGAAGAAGCTTTAAGTGTTCAAAAAGAGATGGAGCAGATATTATTGTCTGCGAAATTGATATGACCGCTAAAACTGATTTTAAACTAATATTTGCATTATTAGGTGTTGCTGTTGTTTGGGGAACAACATACCTTGGAATCCGTGTTGCTGTAGAAACCATCCCCGCCTGGTTTGTAGCCGCAATAAGACAAGGATTTGCATCCTTAATTTTGATGGGGATACTGCTGAGCAAAAATGAGTTGAAATGGAAAAACTGGCCTTATTTGAGAAGGCAGTTGCTGGTATCTGTTTTAATGATTGTTGTTGCTAATGGAATGACCACTGTAGCAGAAGAAACCATACCTAGTGGGCTAACATCGCTGATTAATGCGCTAAGCCCTCTGGTTGTTTTTTTGGGAAGCGTACTATTCGGTTTACAGAGACCCAGTTTAAAGGGCTTTGTGGGTGTAATTATTGGCTTTTTGGGAGTAGCTTTTATTTTTAGAGCGGGTTTGGACGATCTGTTAGATCCCAATTATAAAACAGGAATTATGTTTTTATGTTTTGCCGTTACGGGCTGGGCATCGGGAACTATTTATACTAAAAAATATACCCTTAAAACAGATAATATTTTTCTTGATCTGTTCTATCAATTTGCATTCTCCGCTATAATTCAGCTTGGACTTGCTTTTGTTTTCTCGGGCGGTACGCATATAGCTTCGTGGAGTTTAAAGAGTTTAATGGCGGTAGGCTATCTGGCAATTTTTGGCTCTGTAGTTGGCTATTTCTGTTATCATTATGCTTTAAAGAAGGTCACTGCTACCGAAGTATCTGTACTTTCTTATTTCAATACCGTTATTGCATTGTTTTTAGGTTGGCTGATTCTTAATGAAATTGTTACGTTCGACATCATTATTGCCACAGTCCTGATTATTCTGGGTGTGTTCATCACAAATTATAAAAAGCAAAAAATATAAGCCGTTACTTGTTTAATTGAGTGTTTTTGAATTATGTTCGTTGGGATGCATTTCTCAGAGAACTTTTTATACTTTATTTGGCAATTCAGACTCTTTAATACAAATGAGCTTTATTGTGTTGGTGGCGAAAAACTTCAGGTAATAAGCCCCGGTATGTTGAATACGAATGCCGGACCAGATTTTAGTAACGCAAAGCTGACTATAGACAATACCACCTGGGCTGGAAACGTGGAAATCCATACGAAGTCTTCGGATTGGATTTTGCATGGACATGGCGGGGATAAATCCTACGAATCGGTTATCCTTCATGTAGTTTATGAACAGGACCAGCCAATTTATAGAATGAACGGGTGTATAGTTCCGGTTTTAGTATTAAAGGGTTTGTTCAAAGAGGAGCTGCTGCTTAATTATAATGCGATGATGATGTCGTTAAACGAGTTTCCCTGTGCTAAACAAATTGGATCGGTAGATAAGATTTGCATTGAATCCATGATCTCCAGATTGATTGTAGAGCGGTTTGAAGAGAAATCGCAGGTGGTTCTTGAAAAACTAGATAGGCTTAAAGGCGATTGGGACGAGACCTTCTATAGCTTTATGGCAGTTAATTTTGGCTTTAAGGTAAATGCCATCCCATTTGAACTACTTGCAGATTCATTACCACAACACATTCTTGCTAAGAATAAGGATAATAACTTGGCCATAGAAGCACTTTTGTTTGGCCAGGCGGGGTTTTTAGATCAGGAGTTATGTGATGAATATCCTAATCGGTTAAAAAATGAATATGTTTTTTTGCAGAAGAAATACGAGCTTAAACCAATTGATAAATCATTATGGAAATTTTTAAGGATGAGGCCACAAAGTTTTCCGACAATAAGACTGGCACAATTCTCAGCATTGATCATAAAATCGAATCATTTATTTTCGAGGATTCTGGAAATTGATGACTTGGAACAGTTGTATGAGTTGTTTGAAAACTTATCAGTCGACAATTATTGGCTTACGCATTTTCATTTTAACAAAAGCACTAAGCATGTAAATGTTCAGCCCGGGCGGAAATCTATTCAAAATATATTCATAAACACCATTTGCGTATTTCTGTTTGCTTATGGTAAGTATACAGACCAGCCCCAGTTTATGGATAGGGCACTCGATTTTTTAGATCGTATTCCTGCCGAGGACAATATAATAATTGCTAAATATTTAGATTCCGGGGTAAAAGCACACAATGCTTTTATGTCTCAAGCGTTGTTACAACTAAATAAATATTACTGTACTCAAAAAAAATGCTTAAATTGTGGTATAGGAATTAAAATTTTAAAAAAATAATATGTTCCAGCGCATTGTTACCTTTTTTGAAAAGCAAAGTTTCGGGGTGTGTACCTACCTTGCAGAGCGTTTAAATATGTCGATTAGTAAAATTCGGCTGTTCTTTATCTACTCTTCTTTTTTAGCGGTAGGTTTTCCTATTGTGTTTTATATTCTGGCAGCACTTGTTCTTGATGTAAGACACTATATCAAAAGGATCCGCCTGCGTATTTGGGATGTATAAGCGAATTAACTTTTTAAAGCTAGACCCGCAGAATTTCTGCTATTTCAGAGAAACCTTTTTCCTCAGCCAGATCAGCAGGTAGTTTGCCCCCCTCCATTCTGCTGTTTACTTCGGCATTATGCTCTAGCAATAGAATAATTATTTCAATGTCTCCCTGTTGGGCAGCCGCATGCAAAGGTGTGAAACCCGCTTGTTGTTTTACATTTATTATTGCTCCTGCATCGATCAGCATCTTGGTAATGTTATAGCTTTTAATAGCTACTGCCGAGTGTATAGGATATACATTAAAACCATTGTTTGCAGGAATATTTACATCTGCTCCACTTTCTATAAGGAATTTACATATCTCCTCGTTGGCAAAATAAGTAGCCAGACCTAAAGGAGTAAAGCCATCGGCTGATAAAGAATTTACCGAATCCGGGTTTTGAGCAACTAATTTAGTTGTAAGCTCATATTTACCCAATGCGCAGGCTTCAAATATGGTGAGGTTTGCCACAAAGCTTGCAATTAATAAAGCAATTCCAGGTTTTCTGTAATAGCATGCCAATAATGCAGGAGATATCCCGTGGCTTGTTTTTTGACTGGCAAGCTGCGGCTGTTTGGTTAAAAGATCTGATATCTCTTGTTTCTTATCGGCTTCGATTAAACTTTCAAGATGAGCAATGTCCATTGTTAAATTTAAATTAAAAATGCTTAATAAAATTAACAAACTTAGCTAAAAATGTTTTATCTAAAAAAGAATCCCGCCTAGTGAAACACTAAACGGGATTACCCTAAAACAAAACTATATCTAAAAAATCAAAACTTAAACGCTTTGTATTTATGACTTTAATTAAGTGAGAAGGTTTAAAATGCCTGAGGAATTTATTTTAAGAAGATGCATATTGTGCAAAAGTTTTTGAAGAAATAAACGTTTTTACATTGAATAAATTTGTTGAATTAGACGATGTTTAGCGGTATTTGTAATATCTTAGCATAGATGGCAATAATATTATTTAAGTTTGTTGATTATTAATATTCGTAAGAAAAATGTCGGTAAGGGGAAACCAATTTAAGTCCAATTCTTTTAAAAATGATCAGGCTGATAAGCAGAGCTCCAGATCGCAAGGCACAAAGAAATTCAGGGAGAGATCAGAAATATTGCCCCGTCTGGATTTTCAGAATGGGCGGGCGGTTAAGATTGTAGGCTTGTTTTTTGTCATTCTTTCACTATACTTTCTTATTGCTTTTACTTCATACTTATTTACCTTGCAAGAAGATCACAGCTATGTAATAGATGCTAATGGT
>NZ_CAMLHF010000085.1 GCF_946479715.1 uncultured Pedobacter sp.
CCTGGTCGAAGGTGATGTTTCGGTCTGCCCCTAAAAGTTCAATGGCATTTGCTATTGGATCTATTCCTCTCGCTTCAGCAATTTCATCCAGCATCGTTGCTATGGCAAATGCCTGAGGAATATTGCGTACAGATCTGAGCCACCCAATACGCAGGTGTGATTTAGCATCGTGTGTTTCTATTTTTATAGCAGGCACATCATAAGGAAAGTCAGAGGCACCCAACATCAACTCCCCATCGTCTGGCTGTACAACAGAAATATCTTCGGTAGATGAAATGGAAGGATAAGCAATGTGATGATCCCAGCCACTAAGTTTGTTTTGCTGGTCAATTGTGGCAACAATGCGCTGTACACTTAGAGCATGGAAATAATCGTGATGTATATCATCCTCTCTTGTCCATTGAACCTTTATAGGAAGACCTGATTCTTTAGATAAAATAGCAGCTTCAAGAATGAAGTCGGGTTTAGATTTTCGACCGAAAGCACCGCCCAACAAGGTAACATTTACCTTTACTTTGTCGACCGAAAAACCCAAAGCCTCTGCAATGGCATCCCTTGCTCCCTGCGGGTTTTGTGTGCAGGCCCAAACTTCGCAGGCACCATTTTTCACAATGGCCAGGGCACATGGCGGCTCCATAGTAGCGTGCGCCAGGTACGGAGCGACATAGGTATGATCTATAACTTTTTTTGCAGTCGCTCTTGCTGAATTAAAATCGCCACGCCTGCGGCGCACGGTTCCATTTTTAAGTACCTCCTGCTTTAGTTCTTCAATTTGTTTAGCTGAATCATACGCAGCATTAGGTCCTAAGTCCCATTCCACCTCCAGTAAATCACGACCTTTGATAGCAGCCCAAGTGTTTTCCGCTATTACCGCCACACCACTTAGGGGTTTTTTCAAAGTGGCAGGAAGACCAGCCCCCTCGATGGAAATTACTTTAATGACTCCCGGTATGGCACGTGTTTTAGTGTCGTCAAACGACTTTAC
Source organism: uncultured Pedobacter sp. (assembly GCF_946479715.1). Next base: position 986 of record NZ_CAMLHF010000085.1, read on the forward strand.
AGAACCCCCTACAACCGGGCATCTTTTAATAACCGCTACCTTCATACCCTCTGCCACTGCATCTATACCAAAAACGGCTTTGCCACTTACAATATCATGCAGGTCTACAATAGGTGTTTCCTTACCTATCATATTAAACTGACTGCGTTCTTTCAGCTTTAGCTCAGTTACAGCAGGAACGGGAAGCGAACCTGCCGCTTCTACTAGATCACCAAAATCCAGTTTTTTACCAGAACCCTTGTGAACAACATATCCTTTTTCCGTATTACATTCCTCAACCGGCACCTGCCATTTCTGAGCGGCAGCGCGCATGAGTAACAGCTTGGCTGTTGCACCAGCTTCCCGCATGGGCTTATAGAACATCCTTACCGAAAATGAACCATCGGTATTTTGATTACCATATTTCTTTTCGTCACCCTCTGCTTGCACGATCTGTACCTTGCTCCAATCAGCGCCTAACTCGTCAGCTACAATCAGCGGAAGAGATGTCCGGATTCCCTGGCCCATTTCCGAGCGATGGGCAATTATGATCACCTCACCAGCTGATGTAATCCGGAGATAAACATTGGGTGCCAGAGTAGCTTTTTTCTCACCCTTTTCATTACAACTAAAAAAGCTTACACCCAGTACCAAACCTCCGGCAAGCAATCCGCCCGCTTTTAAAAAGTCTCTCCTGGAAGCACTAAATACTTCCGAAACCACTGTTTCGGCTTTTCTTTTCTGAAAAGGAGCTGATATTTTCATGATACGTACTCATTTTAAAATGTATAGATTAATTATACAGCAGAAGAGCCTGCCACACTTAATATGGCTGCCTTTATTCTGTTATAGGTTCCGCACCTGCAAAGGTTTCCTTGCATTGCCTCATCAATCTCCTGCTCGGAAGGATGCGCATTTCCTTTCAAGAAAGCTACCGCATTCATAATTTGACCCGTCTGGCAATACCCACACTGAGGAACGACAAATTTTTCCCAAGCTTCCTGAACAGGGTGATCTCCCGCTTCAGCCAAACCTTCAATCGTCGTAATTTTACCTTCGCCGACTGCGGAAACAGGGAAACTGCAAGATCGGATTGCAGTATCATTGAGATGTACGGTACAGGCTCCACATAAGGCTTTTCCGCAACCAAACTTAGTCCCTTTCAACCCAATAATATCCCGAAGTACCCATAACATTGGCATATCTTCCGGCACATCTACTTCGTGCTTTTTTCCATTTACCTGAATTGAGTACTTAGCCATATTCTGTTTAGTTTAAGTCTTGACTTTACACCATACCAATTTTCTATCAATAAATATATTTAATAGAGTTAAGAAAAAGAAACAAACTATTAAATTCCGTCTGTACAACCAGGCTATGGCCCTTTTACCTCTGTTAAATCTGCATAACCCCTCATTACCGAAACATCTTCTGAGTGTACCAGGAATTGGCGTCTTTGAGCAGAAAATGTATATGTTATGTGAAAGATCCCTCTCACCTGCAATTCGCTATTGCCGTTATATCTAAAATAGGCAGGTTTTTGATCTATTGTAATGAGATTATTTTCGGGTTCTGCTTTATGTGCAGAAGTATCAGTAGCAGAAGTAAATTGTAGACCTTGTCTTTTTTGTCCGCAGCAGTTCATAATTTTAGTTTTTAAGGGTTATTAGATTTTTTCATAATTATTTGTTCTAAAAATATTGCCGTTGCCGAAAACGAAAGGACCAATAATATTCTCTCAATCCAATTGTTACCGAAATAAATTCCTATTGGTAGTGCTACCCAAATAGACAAACAGAAGAAGCAGTCCATTAATGAACCAAAAAAGCTTTTACCTGCAAGTTTTCTTAGTTTATAAATTACATCAAAAGGGCCATCTTCAGCCTGTATTAAATGGGTAACACGCCAAACGGAAAGAACAGAAATTAGAAACAAATAAGCTGTCATTGCTTTTTGTGTTTATGGTAAACGTTCAATGGCCACACCAGCACTCACAATATAGTTGCCGGCATTTGCACCTGCACCGTAACCATTAGTTGTTCTTTTTGATGCCGTTAAACCAATAGAAACGGTTGCATAACTTTCAGTAGGCTCAAGCCATTTCCCTGTTGGAACAGGTAGGGGAACAAAAGTAATTTGGTGCGAATTTGAATCTCCAAACTTGCTTACATCTGCCGTGCCACGATAGCCTGGACAATTATGAGCTTCGTTATTTGTTGGGTTATCGCCATGTAAAATGCTTGGTTCAGGTAATGAACTTCCTAATCGTTTTACTTCAAAACCTGCTGAGGTACCACATTTTCCGATAGATAGATCGTAATGATCCTGAAATACAGAATTAGGATGCGTTTCGCAAGCTTTAAATGTAACGTTCAGCGGAGTATTTAAGTAGGCCTCTTTAATGCGATATAAATTACATTCTGCTTTTACAATGTTTACACCATCGGCATCAAACCAAACATTATCCAGGCTAAAGCCAAGGAAATTATTATCAATATACATGGCAATCATATCTGTAGCACCTGTTATATGGTTTCCTGCAGCATCGTAACCATCCATACGGAAATAAACTGTTCCTGGTGCCGAACCCTGATAAATTCCCGTATTCAATTGTATCAAGCGGTTTTTATCATACGGTATCCATGGTATGCCTGCTTCAATTTGAGCTTCTACATTTAAGTAATAAGGCACTTTAATTGCCGGCCCGCCATCAACTTTTAGTGGCACAGTATCGTAAGAGCCTATTAATTTGGGCAATAAATCTAACCCAAAGCCTTGAAATAAATAGCCCATATAACCTTCCGTTACATAATTCCAGGAACTGAAGGGTTCCGATATACTTTTGCTATATCTAATGGTATAAAAGGCAATTATTGGATCATTAGGTTTCCTTTGTGTATTATACAAACAACCTTTTACATCCACTGTACCCGCCCAGGCTGCACAATCTATATTCAAACCTGCCAAAACATTATGGCTGCTAATGCGACCATCGGCATGCAAATGGTTGTCTAGGGCAGCAGAATTTCTATCCATAGCTGCAAAGGCAAAACTTGCAGTGCTATTTTGGTTACCTCCTATAATTACATTACCTAATGAACCAATCATATTGCCGTTAAAACAATTAAAAGGTTTAGGTATAACCGATGCCGGGATACAAATATCAATACGCTTAATTCGACTTACATTAAAGTAACAGGCACTTTCGTATAAAACAGGCGCGCCTACAGTTGATCCGGGGATACTTACAATCAGATCTGGCATCACTTGCGCTGCAAGATCTTCGCCACTGGCATAATCAAACAGTTCATCAAATACATCGGTAAGTGTATGTTTATAATGAAAGATATAGTTACCATTCATATCAGTAATGGCAAAGCCTAAATTTCTACGCTCTCCACTACCAGTATACGGGTTTCCAGCTTTTTCGGCAGCGGTACGGTCGTATTCTTCAAAATTTAAGCTAATGTTTTTGCCATCAGCAATGCTGCATCCAAAACGGGCGTTATCAAAAACACCAACAATGTCCCGTCGGGCCGAACTCAGCGTATTACTTACATTGGTATCTAATTGTATGGTTTTGGTATATTTCAGCGTTCTCTCGAGTGAAATATTTTCATTGCCTTTTAAATTGGCTGCTCTTGTATCAATTACCCTTTCTTCTAGGCTAAATAAATCAGCTACACGACTCGGCGTTTGCCTGTTATCCGTTAAATTAATCATAAGGGGTTTAAATGGCCCTGGATCTGGTGGATTTGGATTTACAATAACCGGTGGAATACGCTCAGGATAATATTTCTCTATCACTTCGAGTATTCTGGGGTTTTTTAACGCTTTTTGGAAAGCATGAATATTATCAATAACGAAGTGACTGCGATAACACGGATTATAAAGACAAAGACCACTATAAGTACTTACATGGCCGTAGGCTAAATAATCCTGATAACCAGCTGGAGTAAAACAGGTGAGTACCAAATCGTCGAAATCCTGATCACCTCCCCCATCATTAGACTGAATTTGAAACTGGTAATTGCCTCCTACTTTGGTTGGAAATTTAATTCTGGCATCAGAGTTTTGAAAACCCGTACCCGGATTATGTTGGATGTTAAGCGTCCACATGGCACCAGTCACTACCACATCGGCTGCACCGACTGTACCCTGATAAGTGCCGTTTCCGCTTGTAGCACCTTGTACTACAAACTGCTGTTTAAAGCTTGCGTTTTTGGCCGTAACACGTACGGTCCAATTGCCTTGCATGGAAATATACATAGTTTTGATTATTTTAATAGCCTACTCTTTTATCGGATTTTCGGCTTACTCCGCTATTTCATTGTAGATACACTCAGACTTACAGCCGTTACCCTATTTAGCATGCTGAGTGTAGTTTGGAGAGCACATCTTAAATATCTTCCTCCGTATCACAATCATTAGGGCAACAGCGATATTCTTGCGATTTTTCGAGTAGTTCTATTTGTTTTCTTAAAAGTTCATTTTGTAAATGGATGCGTTCTCTTGCAGCGGGCTCGCAGGTGTTACATTCATCCAAACAGCCCTTCACAATAACACCGGCAGTTGGCAAAGAGAATTCCATAGAAAACTCAAACTTCTTCCGGTAAGCAGCTGATATTTCACCCTTATCATCTAAAATACCTGCCGCAATCAGGTCTTTGTTTAATTCTTTTAATGCCTCTTCGCGCATGGCAGGTGTTATGGTCGGATTTACAAAAGCAAAATTTGTAATTCCCGAAACACTAATCAGTTTCTCTATGCTTACCAATTCAAACTTTACCACTTGTTTTTTATTCATCCTATAAAAAAAGTACGAGATGGCATGGCAACCATTAGGATTTGAAAACTCCCTGGATGAAGATTCGAAATGATCTTCTGATTGGCCTTCGGCATGCACTTTAGTAGCTACCTCGCCAATCGATATGGAGTGCGCTTTATGCGTTGCATTTACAGCCTGGGTTGCCGAAGCTCGCATGTTGCTGCTCTGGCTGTTTAAATAATCGAGTGTAGACGAACCGTTGTGGTTTTTGGTAGAGTTATTATTAGAATCTACACCCGGGCTAAATGGATTAATATCAATACTGCTGCTAGAACCACCACTAAAATCCCAATGATCTTTATTTTCGCTGCTTTGATTTCCCGATTGGTTGTTTTCCATATCAGAAAAATAGCTTTGCGACGCTGTCATAAAGTATTGTTCTTCGGATATCTGTTCAGAACGATAACTTAACTGAGTGCTGGCATCGTAAGTAAATTTGCTTCTTCGGTCAGTTGTAACCAGGCGCACTTTTTCGCCAGGCAACAAGGTGGTGGTGTAAACCGGATCACCCAGTACATTACCTATTGTACATCGACTTAATTTAAAGCTGATTAACAATTGGGCTACCAAGGCGGTTTGCCTTTCCTGTCCTTTTATAGCTAATGGATAATTTAATGTGCGTGTAAAAACCAATACATCACAATTGCTGTCTTTTAACAATTCCGGACAGCAGGGAATTTTTGAGGACTCATGTTTATTTTCCATTTCTTTAATTTTTTTGTCAAAACCTACCTGGCAATTAAATGATCCTAAGAGCGCCTTTAGATTTGTTTTTTTGATAGACTAAAGTTCTGATGAATACCAGCGATGGACAAGGTAGCTTCCACGGGTTTTTGCATGCGTGTTAATACGCATGCGCTATGTGGCTTTTACGCAATTATTAAAAAAAGGCCGTTAATCGTTACTAAACACTTGAAATACAGTTAATAATATTTAATTTTAGTAAACCATACTAAACGAATCTTATAAAATGGAAACTCAAAACAGACAACACCCGATTGATGGTACCGAAGGCGATCCTATTGATATAAAGATTGCCGCTGCCTGGACAAAGAATTATCGTATCATGAATCCAAATGAAACGATTTCACATTTTTTTGGCAATCAGATTTTGCAGCAAATCCTTGAACAGCCCGAATGCTTGGGCATCCGTATCTATTATGCCAATGAAGTGAGGCTAAATTGGATTCAGCGTATTTTTGTGGCGATAAGCAATTTTTTACGTTGGATTGTTGGTGCATATGGTGTAAAGCACTTGATTTTGGTAGGTAGCGATAAAGATGGTATAGATCAAATACCTGAGCAAGTGCCAACTATAGTTCCATCAGATCCAGAAAAACCAATGATGGCGATGTCTTTTAAAGCAGCAGCTCCCACCATAGCCGAACAAGCCTCACCATGCCCTGGGGGTGCAGGTTGCCCGAAAAATGCATTAACCAACTAAATAAATCAAAGAATTAACGATGTCACCGCAGCTCCTTTTGCAAAACTTATCAAGCTTGTCGGCACTCTTGCCTATAGCAGCGGCAATACTTAATTATAAGCACTTAAATAAAGTGCAAAAAATTGCCGCTGTATTTTTTATAGTTTCCGGCTTGTTCGATCTTAGTTTGCTATTGGTGAGGCACCTGGATATAACTTTAATTACCAGTGGGGGGCGCGCCAACAACGCGCCCTTAATTCATTTATTTATACTGGTAAGTATTTTGTTTTATGCATTAATGTACTTCCATGCATTTAATAAATTAGTTTTTAAAAGGCTCTCAACAGCTCTTGCAGTAATAACCGGCGCACTAATTTTTATCAATGCATTTTTTATAGAAGGTCTATTAAAATTTCCATCCATCGGAAATACCATTTTAAGCGTAACCTTAATCTTATTATCCTTACTGTATTTTTGGCAATTACTTGATCAGGCTGAAATTGTTCGTTTAGAAAAACAACCTATGTTTTGGATAAGCGCAGGAGTTCTATCGTACTGCAGCATCAATATTTTTCTATTTATGCTTATGAGGTCTTTAGGCTCCCTATCTCCAAACTTCTGGACCATTCACTCCATAATTAATATAATAGCTAACCTTTTATTCGCAATTGCCCTATTTTGCAAACCACAGAAAACGATATAACCGAAGTACTTATTATAGGTACACTTGTGGTAGTTTTACTGCTTGTATTTTTGTTTTTGTTCGTAATTCTTTACCAACGAAAAATGCTAAAATACCAGGAAGAAAAACGTAAGATGCAAGCCGAAGCACAAAACAGCTTCCTGCAGGCGGTTTTTGAAACACAGGAAAGCGAGCGTAAACGCTTATCGGTTGACTTACATGATAGTGTCGGACAGGTGCTATCGGCCATTAAATTAAATCTGCACCGCATTGATAAACTATCTGGCAATGCCGAAAACGCATCAACCTTGCTGGCCAGTACCCGTAAATTAACCGACGAATGTATACAAGAAATACGCAATATTATTCATAACGTTTTGCCCACGGTTTTAATAGATTTTGGACTAACAGATGGCCTTAAAGATCTGTGTAATTATGTACAGCAAAACACCGGCATGCAGGTAAATTACAGTCAAAATTTAAATGGAGAACGCTTTAAACCCGAAGTAGAACTTACACTTTACCGTATGGTGCAAGAGTTGTTTGGCAATGCCATAAAACATGCACAAGCTACTGTAATAGATATTTCATTAAGCAAAGAGGCCGAATTGATTCGTTTAAACTTTAAAGACAATGGCATCGGTTTTAACAAAGATGCTATTGTACATGGTTTTGGTTTAAAGAATCTGCAAAGCCGGTCTCAATTAATAAAAGCAGACATTAAAACACATTCAGCAGCCGAAAAAGGTACACAAACTACCATTACTTTAAATATTAATAACCTTGATAATTAACTTATTCCCCCATATCTTTAACTTATGTCCTTAATAAATTTAGCTATCGCTGATGATCATAAAATTTTCCGTGAAGGTCTAAAATTCACTTTAGAGGATTGCACCCAATTAAACTTAATTATAGAGGCAACAAATGGCAAAGATTTAATTGATCAAATTGCCGATAATAAACCTGATGTTATTTTAATGGACATTAAAATGCCCGAAATGGATGGCATGCAGGCTACAGCTTATATTCATCAGCATTTTCCAGACATTAAAATACTGATGCTTTCTATGCACAACGAGGATAAATACATTTTAGATGCCATGCGTTTAGGAGCTTCGGGATATCTTTTAAAAAATGCAGAACCAGAAGAGATACTGGATGCTATTTTAACCGTGCAGGCTAAAGGCTTTTATTTTAACGACAACCTGTCGATAACCATGGCTAAAGAGCTCCTTGGTATAAACTTCATGCATCGTTTGCACCAAAAAGACGCCAAGCTAAACGAACGTGAAATCGAAGTACTTAAACTTATCTGCGAAGAATGCAGCAATACTGAGATTGCGGATAAATTGTTTTTAAGTGTTCGTACCGTTGAGGGCTATCGCACCAGATTGTTCGAAAAAATAGGCTCTAAAAACATTGCGGGCCTTGTTATTTACGCAGTAAAGAACGGAATAATAACAATATAAGGTTCCTACAAGCTATTTGGCATCGACCGCCGGTTCATAAAAATGCAGCTTATTTATCCACTCTTTCCATAAGTATTGTGCTTTTTGCTGCATATGTTCTGATGCCATTTCAAATTCTGTTCGTGTATCAGATGTATTCGAATCATAGTCTGTGTAGAAACCCACATAAAAAGCATTGCGCTGTACTATTTTTTTTGATAAACCTAAAAAACCACTTTCTACATCTTGCCATTCTACAAGCTCATACCTTATACCCAAATCCTCAGATTTTAAATGGATGTAAAAAAACGAATCGTATATTTCTTCAGTTTCAGTTCTTTTTGTTCTAAGCTCAAAACCAACGTACATGTTTTTCTCTACCCATGCAGATGACGAAGGCATTTTATTATTGGTTACTAAATTTAAAATCCGCTTTAAATATTTAATGTTGTCTTCTTTTGCCTTTAAAGGATAATCAAAAAGTCTATTCGGTTGAGTTTTATAGAGCGAAACAACTACCTCATCAAAGTTCTGCCCGGCGTTTATAATATTCAAATTACTCTTAGCATCGTTCACTACATCTCGGATATAGGCTAATTGAGTGTTTGCAAATTTCTCGGTAATTAGTTTAAAATACTTTTGAGCTTCTTTTTTGTCGTTTAAACCCAAATGGGCGTGCGCCATAAAATAATATTTAAAACTCTCTGCTTTTTCGTTTTGCATTTTTTGATAAGCCGGATTGCTAAATAAATCACTTACATAGCTAATACTTTGATTATGCAACCCCTTGGCCATTAAAAAGTTGAAATACACAATAGCTGTATCTAAAACTATACTTACAATAGTTTTATGCTCGTCTCCGCTTTCTTCAAATCTTTGGATGGTTTGCTCATAAATTTGTTTTGCCTCTTCGTATTTTTCTGATTGTCGGTAAGCCGTTATGAGGTAGAACATTACCTGATACCATTTTTCAGCTTCCAGTATATTTTTGTAATAATCGAAATTAGAGAGTACTTCTAAGCAGAATTTCTCCAGGTTCAGGTTATTTTCACTTCTCCATGAAATTTCCATTCCATTATCTAAGTTTTCCCAAAATGGCGAAATCTGGTAACCCTGCCAATGTATTTCTGAAGCAAATTTACAATCATCATTAAGATAGCTTTTATGCTGATACCACGACACTTGTTTAATTACAATACCCAGATTATTGCAAAGCATTGCAAAAGTGTGTGGTTCATTATTAATAGATAAACCCTTATCGCTATTAAAGTAAGTATTAAATGCGTGATAGCCGCCTAAACCATATTTCTTTGCCGTTTCATAATACATTTGAGCCGAAAAATGATCATTTTTATCCTGTGCCTCATTGCCTTTTTCCAGATAGGTAGTTAGTATATGATAGCAAATTGCTCCATCGGGATAAATTGGGAAATCGATAGTTCGCAAATCGATATTTAAATCTTCTGCAGTATCATAATATCTTTCGATCGCTAAATCTTTTACCTCCTGAACTATTTCATAATATTTGGTCAAATTATCGAAGCCTTTTTTTGCATTCTTATCATTGAAGTAATAGTTGTTACTCAACATCCTCCAGGCTATGGCATTTGTTGGATTTTTTTCAGTTTCATTAATAATAACGGGCAGATATTTCGCTACAAATTCCTGTCGGTTTTTATACCCAAATTCTGTTGGCATCTCAAATGCTGTCGGATAAAATAAATTAAACAAATTCCAATGCTTATTTAATTTCCCCCTGTTAAACAGCGCTTCTATCTTTTCAGCATATCCTTTACACTCAATAGGTTCTGCAGAATCAAAATGTTTCGACAATAATTGCTCTGCTTCATCAAATCTTTCTAATTCCAGCAAAAGCAACCCACCCTCATAATTTCTGGGTGTTATTTTTGGCGCATGTTTAAACGATTTCAGGTAATAGTCAATCGCTTCGGTTTCATCTCCTTTTTCTTGATAGAGATAAGCCAATCTGTAATAAGTATCGCCAAAAGCCTGATCTTGTAAAGCGCGATTGTCTTTTATGCCACCAACATCAATTAGTTTATCTTGCAGCGTTTCAATAGCAATATCATTTAACGATAGTTTTTCCAGGTAAATATAGATCAACCAATCATATGCCTGAAGCCTGCTGGTTATATCGCTACTCGTATTGAGTATAAGGCTACAGTCATCTTGTATGGCAGATGTATTACTAAAAACAGGGCTATTATTTACTCTTATTCGCCATAATAATGCTTCAAAATGATGTGGCTCTTTACTTAGTATGGTTTGAACTATTGTCAGGATATTTTCGCAGGTGTTTTTGTTTTCAATAGCTGATAACAAATCGTCTTCTTTTGAAAAATCAAGTGTGTTGTATAGTGCTATGATGTGGTTGAGTTCGTCAGAAAATTTATTCATTGATATGCATTATAGGTATCGGAAATACAAAGAAATAAGTAAAAAGATAAAAACAAAATTTTGATTAAAATAAAATTCTCGGATAGTAAATATATCTGTTAATTAGGTTTGATTAGTTTAGCCATCGCTCTTACAGGAAAGGTTCCAACTCCTTTGAATTTAGGAGGAATTGCACTAAAAGTAAAGCCTTCTATAGGTAACAGGTACAAATTGCAAAGGTGCTCCACTATTAATATTTCGGCTCCTAGTAGTGTGGTATGAACAGGTCTTGTTTTTCCTTGAGTGTTATCGATGTTATGAGAATCTATACCAACCAATTTAACACTGCAATCTCTTAAGTATTTGGCGGCACCTTCTGTTAAATAAGGATGATGTTCGTAATACGCTTCCGTATTCCAATTACTATCCCATCCGGTATGAATCAAGACTGCTCTGTTTCTGATTTCGTAATTTTTTAAGTGTTCTTCTGTTATTTCCAGGGTTTCAGAAAAAGGCACACGGATTACTATAGCATCTAGGTCTGTAAAACATTCCAAGCCAACTTCAGAAAGATCTTTTCCGTTTTCAAACCTATGGAATGGACAGTCAATGTAAGTTCCGGTATTGCTTACCATTTCAATTTTTCCAATTTGAAATGTGGTTCCTTCTGCATAAAACTCTTTTGATTTTTCACGACTCAAATAGTCGCAAATAATGGGCGCTGGCAATCCTTTGTAAGTTACAAGCCCATCTTCAATGGTGTGGCTCAAATCAATAAATAAATCTGATCCTGCTTTTTCGTTAATGGGTTTGCGCTTGTGCGCTTCGTTAAAAATTTCTTTATTCAGAATTTTGGTTTGCCCAACCATAAGCAGTCTTAAATCGTCAACAATATAATCAGCAAGTTCTTTATCAGAAATATGGTCACCAGCTATGTCCAGTCTAAAATCTTCACCTTTTATGCTTCCTCCGTTAGTAAAGTATATTTCAAAGTCAAATTTTACTCTTTTGTCCATTATCTTTTAATTTATGTTTGTTCCTGTATATCAAATTTAGATTTTTACTACTTATAGTTGTCAATAACAACTACAAGTAGCATAAATACAACTATAAGTTTATATATTTTATTGATTCTGGAAATGTATCCAAATACCTTTGTAGTGTCGAAAAAATAAAGATAATACCTATGTTAAGCACAAAAATGATTGGCAATAAAATTGCCGAAGCACGAAAGAAAATAAATACTTCTCAAGTCCAGCTTGCTCAGCTTCTGTTCATCAGCCCCCAGGCAGTCGGAAAGTGGGAGCGCGGAGAGTCAATGCCAGACATCACTACGTTTAACCGTCTGGCTGAAATTCTTGGTGTTGACCTTAACTATTTTTCAGAAAGCTTCCCATCTTCTGAGGCCACCGAGTTGCAACCCATTGAATCGCCATCCGGAAAGCAAGAGAGAAAACTTAGCTGGGATATGTCGCTAGGAAACTGGATTGATGCTGACTTTTCTGGGTTGAAAAATCTGCATGAAAAATTCAGTTCATCTAACATGCAGCGCTGTAAGTTTATCGGTTCAGATTTGTCGGGACTTCTTCTAAAAACCAACAATCTTGATAGCTGTGATTTTTCAAACTCCGATATCAGCAATAGTCACATTCGTGCTTCTAACTTAGACAACAATCTATTTAAGAACAGTTCCCTAAAAGAAGCTAAATTTTTGAAAAGTTATATCAGATACTGCGACTTCTCGGGCTCCGATATCAGCAGCAGTCAAATTCAGAGTTCCCACTTAAGCAACAATTTATTTAAAGGATGTTCTCTGAAAGAAGCCGATTTTTTAAAAAGTCATTTAGAAGGTTGCGATTTCTCAGGGGCTGATTTTACAGGAGTCAGCTTTAAATCAGGAGGTTTCGAGAATAATAAAGTTCCGGATACAATGTGGAACCGTACCTCCTTTATTGATACACATATTGCTGATATTGTTTTTGATGGCACATTGGAGGATTGTTATTTTGAAAACTGTGTTTTTGACTGGGTAAAGTTCCAGAATTCAACGCTTACTAACACTTTCTTTAAAAACAATACATTTAAACGAAATCGGATTCAGTTTACAGACTGTAGAGCAGATCGTATAACCTACGAATTCCTGAAACATGGAAAAGCAGATTTAACCGGTATCACTTTGATAACATCATAAAAGGAGCCGTCTTGTCATAAAAGGAATCGTCATCTCGACGATAGGAGAGATCTTTTGTTCAGGCATAGTTCAAGAGATCTCTCCTATCGTCGAGATGACGAGGTATTATTGTTGACGATAAATGTTTGTTGATAAACTACCTTCCTTTAGCTTTGCCTCAGGAGTGCCTCTGACTTGCTTCTGGATCATCCTCGATATTGCTTCGATTCCTCTTAAGTTAATCTTAAGGGCATGTTCGTTCAAAGGTTAAGATTAACATAAGAAAGTCTGGCTTTGGTGTTAGGTTGACTCAGAAGCAAGTCAGAGGCATCCCAGAAGCACCCCAGAAGGAGAACTAAAGCAATGCTGGCAATCCACTAAAAATTAATATTTTAAACTTTTGCATTTAGTTAATGGTTAACCTTAAATAAACTTGATATGAAAATTGCAACCTATAACGTAAATGGCATTAATGGCAGGTTACCGGTATTACTTCGCTGGCTTGAAGAGGCGCAGCCAGATATAGTTTGCCTGCAGGAATTAAAAGCACCTCAGGAGAAGTTCCCGGAACAAGCCATAACTGATGCCGGTTACAATGCCATATGGCATGGCCAGAAAAGCTGGAACGGGGTTGCAATCCTTGCACGTAATCTGGAAATTAAAGAAACCAGACGAGGGCTTGCAGGCGACCCAGATGATTTAAACAGCAGGTATATTGAGGCCTTTATAGACGGAATAGTTATTGGCTGTCTTTATTTACCAAATGGAAACCCTGCTCCCGGATTAAAATTCGATTATAAACTGGCTTGGTTTGAGCGTTTAAAACTCCATGCCAAAGCCCTCTTGGATTTTGATATACCTACAATACTTGTAGGAGATTATAATGTGATGCCCACAGAACTTGATGTATACAAACCCGAACGTTGGGTTGATGATGCTCTGTTCAGACCCGAAGTTCGCGATGCTTTTAAAACCCTGGTTGAACAAGGATGGACCGACGCATTAAGGACATTACATCCAAATGAAAAGATTTATACGTTCTGGGATTATTTCCGTAACGCCTACAGCCGTGATGCAGGCCTACGGATAGATCACTTCCTTTTAAGCCCCCACTTAACCAGTCGCCTCAAAGCTGCAGCGGTCGACCGCCATGTCCGCGGGTGGGAAAAAACAAGTGATCATGCTCCCGTATGGATCCAATTAGAAAATCATCTTACTTAATCTGTACTACCTCCAAATTAAGTATCTCACCTAATTTTTTAATTTTTGAAGCAATGTGTCCCTTACCTATCGCACAATGATGGGCAGGGCCTTCCTGGTTCCAGGCCTCTACAAAGTTCCTTGCACCCGACGAAAATTTATACCTGCTATTGGTATTTCCAATCTCCAGAATCGGGCCTGCAACCGATTCTGCCTCGGCAACCAGTAATTTCAGCGTTCCCTTGCCAGTTTCTACTACCGACAATAGCGTAACCAGGCCATGGCTAACGGACATCTCTACCGACAAACCATTTCCAACCTTACCGTGATAAACTTTTAGCGGTTTAACTTTTATCTTTCCTTCTGCTATTCCCGGATGACAGGGCCCATCATGCCCCATCATCACTACATCATCGTTAAAATCCATGGCGTAATACTCAGTAAAAGATCCCCCTGCACCAAAACTATCCATGATCTTCATGGCCTGCACATTTTTAATTTCGTATTCGCCAGCTACGGGAACGTGTTTGCCGGTAAGTAAGGAATTGCCAAGTATAACAGAAGTAACCGTATTTTCATTTTCGGCATTGCCGGTGCCTTTATGGTAATAGGCAAATGAACCCAGATCATACTTATCAACCAGTTTATCCAGCGCCACAGCAGTTTTAGCTGCCCGATGCAGTTCTTCTGCTAAACAATCGTCCTGAACATCAAATTCAGTTTTAATTTCAGTTAGTTTTTCTTCGATTTCTGTATCGGTTACGCTGGTTCTTAATGCCGACAATTCATCAACTTCAAGGATTTCGATGTGCCCGCCAAATGTTGCACACTGAAGGGTAAGATCGGTATAGATGTCGAGCATCCCTCCGTAATAATTACCCATCACACCAAGCCGGTTGTACTGCATAGTTCTGGCTACTTGCGCTGCCTGTATCCATTCTTGTATTTGCGTCCAAACATGTGCATCATCATAAAGCAACCCGGTAACCTGAAAAAAGGGAATATTGCTGCGACGAAACACATTTGCAATTTCAGGTACCGAACATGAAGAACAATACGCCAGCCACTCGCCTGTCATTGCAGTCCTATTTTCCATGCTGTTAAAGCTTTCATAATCAATACTGGCCTGTGGGGCAAGATTAAGAACAATTACCGGCACCCCCGCCTTTCTTACTACTGGCAGCACAGTTGATGACAGTGCATAGGTAGTTGCATATAGAAATATCAGATCAACATCCTCTTGCTTAAATTTTAAGCCAGCATCATAAGCTTTTTCCGGTGTGTCTATCAGGCCAAGGTTAATAATTTCGGCATCAAAAGCTTCCATGCTTTTTGCCACCACCTCAACGTATTCAGTTAGCCGTTGTTTAAGTCCTGTAAATTGGCACCAATATGCTTGCAGACCTATACCAAATAATCCTATCCTAACCCTAGATTGTTTATACATTATAATATTTTATTTTTTTGTAGTTTCCTGAATGATGTTTACCGGGCCCATAAGTCCTGATTCTTGTAAAGGAGAGTCGGCATTGTACTGTTTGGAAGTGGTAAAAGTATATCTTCCGCTTGTACGAGGCTTGTTATTCAATAGCCAATCTGGCCATTTATCATCCTTAATTCCATCATCAGGTTTTTTCTCATCACCAATTAGCCTGTTGCCCCAAAGGTTCACCACTTCAATTTTGAGCTGGTTGTTTTTTGCCTGCAAATGGTTAGAGATGTCAATTTTCCATGGAGCAGTCCATACTATACCAATTTCTTTTCCATTTAAGGTAACACGGGCCATATTCTTTACCTTTCCAAGCTCCAGATATATCGGTTGTTTTAGGTTTGCCTCTGGAAAATCGAAGGTTTTATGATAGGCAGCCGTACCAGAGTAGTATTTAATTCCCTCATCTTTGTTTGTAGTCCAATCAGATAATTTATCAAATGTAGCGCTTGCAGGCCCTCCCCATTTAGGGTCAAATTTAACCTCCCAAGGCCCATCGAGCGTTACAAGTGTTTTTGTTAAAGTTTCCTTTTTTGTTTTTGATGCCAGCCATTTGTTCTCTTTAGAGAACATGATGAAACAGCTTTCATAGGCATCCAATTGCAAAGGAATAGTAGTAACCTCGTGATTTGTTTTGAAGTCATTTAATGGAATACGTTTTCCGGTAATGGCATTCCATAATTCAGGTGATCCTTGTACACTGCGGAACCTGGCATCTACTTTTATTGGTTTGTTTTGTGTGTTCGACAAGAAATAAAGGTCCCAGTTGCTTCCTGTACGATGGGTATATCTGATGTCATCAGCAACGAAATCTTCAACTACATTTTCTGATCTTAAAATATCAGCAGTAAGCTCATACCTCGGGTATAAATTATCAATCCGGCTGGCTAGTTCGCCACCCCAGATCAGGGTACCTTTGCCATAAGTTCTTTTTGTTTGCGCTGCAGGTTTGGTTACAGAACCCCATATGATTTCACTTAATGCCAATACTTTTTTGTCGCAATCAGGAAAGCCACTCAGACTTGGAGATCTTAATGGTGGGCTACCTACTACGGTTGCCCCTTGCTTTACCAGTTCCCCAATTTTGGTAAGCAGTTCAGGCGTCATTGACTCGTAAGCAGGCAGTACAAGTAAGCGGTAAGATGCACCGCTTGGAAACACTACATTTTTGCCTTTTACAGAGGCTTTCATGAGCTGTAATGGCGAACAACCATCGAAATTATATTCTTTTCTGTTACCAATCGTATCGCCCTGAATTGCTGATGCTGGCGGCAAGAAAACATGCGGAGCGCCTTCTGGGGTCATATATAAAATATCTGCCACTGTACGCCCCTGCTGTAACAGGTACTGGCAACGTGTAATGTATTGGTGATAAGCCGTTGCCATTGGCCACCAGGTTTGTCCACGATCCCAATGCACGCCATAAGGGCCCATTGTTGCGCCTGGTTTTAAGGAATCAGGTAAGAACTGATTTTGGAAAGTATGGTAAACAAAACGGTTTATGCCGGCGGCAAAAGCCCAATCGCCCTGGTTTTTTACTGACCCCGGATGTTGCTTCCATCCTTCATTATTCTGTGCTGTAAAGGCTTCGGCCGGCACAAGCGATCTGCCTTCTACATGGGCAATAGATGTTGCTTCAATTACGCTGTAAGTAGAATTAAAGCCAAAACCTTTACTCCAAAACTCGGCCATAGGCACATCTGCAACGCTGCCAAGATCTATATCTGCAGTCGGGTTCATGTCGTAGGGCTCTATGGATAAGGAAAGGCCATGACGCTTGCCATATTGTTTTACATGGTTCGCATGGTTTTGCAACACAAGTTCCTGTGCGGTTAACCTTAGGTCCCACAAGAATCGTTCGCTTTCTTCTCTTGAGCCCACAACATTTCCTGAGTAAACCGGATAATAGGTTATCGGATCGTAGCCTCTTCTTTTTAGAAACTCTTGTCTGAAATTCGCTGTCCAGTTTTGGGCGCCCATTTCCCAACTGTCCATATGCAGCCTTTTTAACCCGCCGTTACTCTTGCTGTCGGGTTTAGCTATTTTTTTGAAGATTTTACCAAGGTAGGCATCCAGGTGGGCATTAAGTGCGGCAGTATCCAGTTTATCGGCTTCAAAACCTAGTCCCGGGACAGGCGCTGGTCGGGTAATTGCACCGTTATTACGGCTGCCAAAGCGCATAACTATCCATTTGCCTGCTGGCGGGGTCCAGTTCAGGGTTCCATCGGCATCCATCTTACCGGTAAGGTCTATTATTTTACCTTTTTCAATGCCTTTTCCCTGATCCGACTTAACATCAGGTTCCGCTAAATAAGGTTTTACTGTTGCAGAGCTATATGGGGCACGATAATACAGTGCCTTTTCTTCGTAATCGCTAATTGTTTTTACAGAGGCGGGCGCCGGAAAAGCCAAAACAGCCACATCTTTATAATACTCTCGCCATTGTTTCTTAAAGTCTTCTGTTAGGTTCCCTTCGCCAAAAAAAGGATTTTTAGGTGCCGGTACCGGCAGCACAATTTTCTTACGACCATCTGAAGAAACGGTAACCTGACTCGACACCAGGTGCTGCATCGATTGTTCTGCTTTAACCCATGGGCCACCGCTGCCTGTCCATCCGGGACCTATCCCCAATGTGATTTCTATCCCCAGGCGTCGCGCTTCCTTTTCTGCATGGGCAAACAAAGATGTCCACTGCTCGCTAAGGAAATCAACAGTTCCTCTAGGCACCCCAACGTTTACTTCCAGAAAGATCAAATTGCCAATGCCAGCCTTTTTCATAGACTCCAGATCTTTGGTTATCGTTTTGGCGTTCATATTTCCATCCATGAAATACCAGTAGACACCGGGTTTATATTTATCCGATGGATTGGCAAAACCTGCTTTCATCTGTGCTAACTGCGCTGTGGCAGAAACAATTGAGAAACAAATAAGAACAAAAATTAAAAAAAAGTGATTTAAGTATTTCATGCAGCTGTTTTTTTTCGCCAGCTAACTAAACTCGGCATTAATTATCTAACGGTTTATATTGGTACCCAAAACTATCTTTATTGGCAGTCAAATAAATAGAGGTTTTGACAAAAGACCTGCATTTTTTGATATTTAAGGGGTATTTTATGATTTTTCTTAGTAGTTTTAACCTTACAGTTGCCTAGTATGATTAATTTCTATAAGTATCTCCCTGTCAGCAAAGAAGATGAAAGTTGGGGACTGACTGTGTTAAATGCTGGATGTACACATATTGAACCTACTAGTACATATCCCTTCAAAAATCATCCGGCACACCACAATTTCAACTGGAACAGTTGGAGGACCTTGCAGGAGTATCAGGTTATTTACATCACTCGTGGAAGCGGTATCTTTGAATCAGAAAATTATAAACAGACCAAAATCAATGCAGGAACAGTCATTGTGCTGTTCCCAAATGAACGCCACCGTTATAAACCCGATCCGGAAACAGGTTGGGATGAATATTGGGTAGGCGTAAAAGGTAAAATAATAGACAATCTGGTTTCATCGGGCTATTTGAAACCCGAATCGCCAACCCAATATATTGGATTTAATGAAAGTATACTCGATGTATACAATGGTATTATTGAAAAAACGAAACAAGAGCGTCCTGGCTATCAGCCTCTGGTTTCTGGAGCAGTTTTTTATCTGCTTGGTGCCTGCCATTCGCTTGCTAAACAACACACCCTTGGTAACCAGGAAGAAGATAATGTTATAAACCGGGCAATGCTCTTGTTTCGTTCAAATATAAATAACCCATACTCGGCCGAACAGGCCGCTCAAGATCTTTGTGTTGGGTACTCCTCGTTTCGGAAGTTGTTCAAAAATTACACAGGTTTATCTCCAGGTCAGTATTACCTTCAACTTAAAATAGAAAAGGCAAAGGATCTGTTGTGCAACAGTAATATACCGATCAAAGAGATCTCTATTGATCTTAATTTTGAATCCAGCTTCTATTTTTCAAAGCTTTTTAAAGAGAAAACCGGATTAAAACCAACAGACTACAGAAAACGCTGCAGAGATACTATAAACGAAGCGTAATTGAGCTCTCCTATCCGTTGTAGGCAATGGCAAACTGTTTTGCAAAATCTTCAAGTTTGATCTTACCAATTGGAACAGTGTTTTTGGATTCGAAATCCTCCCAAAGTACACCGCTTTTAATGGCTGTGCCCATTTCTACATAATTCTTTGCAATTTCCTCTGGAAGTCCGGCTCCTACCATTCCATCAAAGGCCTGCACATCATCAAATGCTACCCATGGCAATTCAGGCTTACCAATTGCTTTTCCTAGCTCCTCTGCAACTTCTTTAAGCAGGCGCTTATCACTTGCAATGTAAAAAATGCTCTTTCCAGTAAAGCCTTCTTTAATTTTACCTGCAGCGGCAGCAGCTATATCCTTTGGATCGACCATAATGAGTGGTTGATCTGCGCCATAGTTAGACCCGATGATTCCCATGTGTCTGATCAAATCCTGATTTGCATAGAAATTGTTATAGAAAAATGCAGGGCGAAGGGTTAGTATATCAATATTCTCTAGTTTATCAAAGATCTGTTCAACAGCAAAAAGCCCTGCAATTGGTCCGGTTCCTTTTTCAAGATGAGCACCTATACTGCTCAATAAAATTACTTTTTTAACACCAGAGGCCTTTATTGCATTAGCATAGTGTTCGCCAACTTCTCTAATATGTCCTTTAAGGTCATTGGCAGAGAAATCATTAGGTACCATCAGATATACCAAATCGGCACCAGTGAAAGTATCTGTAAGAAAACGTTCGTCGTTTACTGATCCAATTGCCGGGATTGCACCAAGACTTATAATTTCATCTGATTTTTCTTTGTTACTGGATACGATGGTTACCTGATGTCCTTCAGAAATCAGGTTAATTGAAAGTGGTCTGCTGATATTCCCCAGTGACCCGGTTATAATTATTTTCATGATTGTTCTGTTTTTATTTAAAGACAAAGTTATATTTGTACTTACTTTTATACAAGTACTTACCCCAAAGTATGTATCATGACAGCGATCAAAGAAAATTCAACTTTAAACGCCAATAGGCAAAACAATATGGCAACCTGCCCGGTTAGCTACGTAATGAGTAAGATTGGAGGTCATTGGAAACCAGTAATACTTTACCACCTCATGAGCGGACCAAAAAGGTATAGCGAGTTGAAGAAATTGATTCCTGCCATAACTGAAAAAATGCTTATACAGCACCTCAAACAGATGCAGGAGGATGTGCTGGTTATCAGAAAAGCTGAGAACATTGTCCCTCCTTTTGTTACCTATAGTTTAAGTTTTGAGGGGGAAGAATTGAAGCCAATCCTGGATGCAATGGTTGAATGGGCCTTTGCGCGAGACTTTAAGGCATAATCAAGGCCCTGCTTTAGCCTAATGTTCTTGAATTCAACCCGCATTTCAGGTGTTACGTGTACCTGAAGACCTAATAATCCTGCCATTCTACGATTGACAGGATCATTATCGGTAGCATCACTCATTAATACACC
>NZ_CAMLHF010000086.1 GCF_946479715.1 uncultured Pedobacter sp.
AAAACCCTGTAGAGCTTATCTGCAGGGTTTTTGTGTTTATACACATTTCTGAAAACTTTCTGATGAAAATACAATGTTAAAAAATGCTAAATCTTCATCAGAGATACAATAAAACCGTATAATTGTATTTTACGTTAATCTTATAAAAAGCACTTTTGATGAAATTAAGATATATATTGCTTTTTGCATTTAGCTTTATCTTGAGCAACTCTGCATTTACGCAAAGTAAAGATGTGAAGCTTCCTTCTAATTGGTATAATCTGGATTTAGTTGCCGATGGATATTTTGGTATAAGTACCGAAAAAGCATATAAAGAATTACTCAGCAATAAAAAGCCTAAACAAAATGTGATTGTCGCCGTAATTGATGGAGGAGTTGATATTAATCATGAAGATTTAAAGGACGTACTGTGGACTAATAAAAAAGAGATTCCAGATAACGGAATAGATGATGATGGTAATGGATACATAGATGACATACACGGGTGGAATTTTATAGGATCTAAAAAAGGTAATCTGGCATATGATAATCTGGAGTTAGTGAGGATACTTAGAGTGTATGGACCTAAGTACGTATCAACCATTAGATCTACAATATTAGATAGTACTCAAAAGGAGGAATATGCTTTGTATCTTAAAGCTAATGCGGAATTTGGGAAGAAGTATAACGATGCTCACTATACATTTGGAATTGTAAGTATCATTAATAAGGTTCTGGATTCAGTTGCAACTATTAATAATAAGAAGATACCATCATTAGAGGATATTGATAAATATGTGGCCGACAATGAAGATGAGGAGCAGGTGAAAAAGATTATAAGAGGTGGATCTAAGGACAGTGGAGGAATTGATAAGTTCTACAAGGAGATGAAAGATGCCTATAAGCAATATGATGTAATGCTTAAATATAATCTGAATGTGAAGTATGATCAGAGGCAGGAGCTAGTTGGCGACGATTATGCAAACGCAAAGGAACGTTTATACGGAAATAATGATGTTGCCGGGCCTAATGCAGAACATGGTTCACATGTTTCGGGTATAATAGGAGCGAACAGATCCAATTCAATTGGGATTAATGGAATAGCCAATAGTGTTAGTATAATGGCGATTAGAGTTGTACCAGAGGGGGATGAGAGAGATAAAGATGTTGCTAATGGAATTAGATACGCTGTAGATAACGGCGCTAAGGTAATTAATATGAGCTTTGGCAAAGGCTATAAATGGAATAAGGAAGTTGTTGATGAAGCGGTAAAATATGCCGAACAGAAGGGCGTATTGCTAGTTCATGCGGCTGGAAATGATAACGAAGATGTAGACGTTAAAGAGAATTATCCAAATAAATACTTCGATGGCCCAGAGGCCGCTGCTTATAAGAAGTCGATTAAAAAAGATGCACTTTCAGCATTGCCATTTAAGATAGAGCAAAATCAGGCGCAAAATCAGGGTATGAGAAGAGGCCCTAATTCTGTTGTTATTAAAAACGTAGTAATAGATACAGCTAAATTTAAACTGCCACATGCGAGTAACTGGATAGAGGTTGGAGCAAGTGCATATGCAAATGATGCAAATTTAAAGGCATCTTTTTCAAATTATGGTAAATATAATGTAGATGTATTTGCACCTGGTTTTATGATTAATTCGACAGTTCCAGGCTCAAAATATGAAGAATTTGACGGAACTAGTATGGCAGCTCCCGTTGTATCTGGCCTTTCAGCACTGATTTTGAGCTATTATCCGGATCTTAAGCCTAACCAAGTCAGAGAGATCATAATGAAGTCGGTGTCTAAGGTTTTACAGAAAGTTAAGTACAAAAATGAAAGAGGTGAGACTGTCCGAGTGCCCTTCTCTGATCTTTGTGTTAGCGGGGGAATAGTAAATGCTTATGAGGCCTTAAAGCTTGCAGAGCGTTATCAATCAAAATAAATAGCCGTCTTCTATTTCTGAATTATTTCTTTCAAACTTAAGTAGCCACTTTTTCTTATCTATTCCGGCAGCATAGCCGGTCATATTTCCATCACTGCCTATTACGCGGTGACAGGGTACTATAATGGCTAAGCGGTTTCGACCGTTTGTTGATGCAATTGCACGAATCGCTTTTGGATTGTTCATCATTTCTGCCTGTTCTTTATAGGAGCATGTTTTTCCATAAGGGATTTCCTGAAGTGTTTTCCAGACTGCTTGCGAAAAATCATTGCCAGGAGTGTGTAATGGAACTGAAAAGGTTTTACGTTTTCCTTCGAAATATTCAGTTAACTCATTTTCTAATTGATCTAGATACGAATTCCTTCCTGCTACCATCACTGCGTTAAGTAGCTTTTGTAAATCAGTGAATTCTTTTTCTAATCTGATCCTGTTGGTAAATTCAAGCAGACAGACACCTTTTGATGTAGAGCCTGCCAGCATAGGACCTAAAGGGGTAGAAATCTCCGTCATATTTATTATGGCATCCTTATCAGAGGATATTGAGGATTTTTCAAATATCCAAGGATACCGATCGGTAAAACCTGCAATGTCAGTGAGAGATGTATTATCCATATTTATTGTCGAATTTAATTCTTAACAGACCAGTTCTTTTATTTTAGTAAATACTGCAGTGTTTGCATAATTTAATATTTCCTAAAAATAGGGAATGAATCAATAAGATGGTACCCGATTCTTGCTTACTTCTATTATCCTTAACGCTAATCACATTCAATCAGTACATATTACGAATAAATAGCGATGATCCAGTGAATACTCAAATTGATCTCAGGACTGATTTAGAGAGGCGCTATTGGTGTCGAAATTAAAATGAAAGAAAGAGCTCTTAAAGAGTAGTGAGGGTAGTAAATAAAAAGGCCTTGTCAAGTTATTGACAAGGCCTTTTTCAGTAGCGGGGAGCAGGATCGAACTGCCGACCTCAGGGTTATGAATCCTGCGCTCTAACCATCTGAGCTACCCCGCCGGGCGTCTTTTTTCTAAAGAGTTGCAAATATAGAATAAATTACTTTTCTTTAGAAACAAATATTAAAAAAATAGTCTAATAATTCAGAATATAAGTGTTTAACGATGTCGGAAAAGAAAAAATTTACGTTAGAATATGAATTGAGGTCGTCTCCACGTATTTTATTTAGTTTTATTAGTGAGCCAAATGGACTGTCTCAATGGTTTGCGGATGATGTGATTTTCAGAGATCAGGTATATACTTTCACATGGGACGATGAAATACAGAAAGCTAAGTTGCTCAGCATAAAAGAAAATAAATCTGTAAAATTTAAATGGGTGGAAGATGAACCACACTGTTATTTTGAAATGGAAATTGTGCAGGACGAATTGACAAATGATGTAGCCCTTTCAATAACCGATTTTGCTACTGATGAGACATTAGCTGAGCGTACACTTATTTGGGATAATCAGATTGACTACCTGCACAGTGTAATTGGTGCCTAGTTTTTCAATAGCTTTGTCTACATTTGTATATTGAAAAAGATTCATTTACTTCTACTCAAAGCATTTATAAGGCCTTTCTTCGTCACATTTTTTATTGTGATGTTTATTTTGCTAATGCTTTTTCTATTTAAATATGTTGATGATTTAATAGGAAAAGGATTTGAATGGTATATTATACTTGAGTTAATGTATTATGCCTCTGCGGCAAATGTGTCCATGGCGCTCCCATTGTCCATTTTATTATCATCGATAATGACTTTTGGAACGCTGGGGGAGAACTACGAATTGGTAGCAATTAAATCGGCAGGGTTGTCGTTGCAAAAGGCAATGAGGCCTCTTTTTGTGCTCATTATATTTATTGCAATAAGCTCCTTCATATTTTCAGATTATATGCTGCCGAAAGCCAATTTGAAGTATGGCTCGCTTTTATGGGATATAACAAACAAAAAGTTGTCCTTTTTAATTAAAGAGGGGGTTTTTAATAATAGTATCCCAGGCTATTCCATTAGGGTTAACAAAAAAGGGGATGATGGCGTTTCATTGTACGATGTAATGATTTATGATCATACAAATACAAATGGAATGGCTAAGATCATCATTGCTAAAGAAGGTAAAATGTATAGCAATGATAAGTTCCTTTTTCTAAAGCTAAAAAATGGCGTTAGGTATGAAGAATCCAGTGGCCGTAATACCTATAACAATCCGAGACAGGAGTTAACAAGGATGAGATTTACAGAAACTGATCAGAAGTTTGACATTTCCAGTTTTAAAATGAATAGAACGGATGAACAGGATTTTAGAAACAACACTCAGATGCTCAATTTAAAAGGGCTGACAAGGAAAAGAGATTCCTTAACCAAAGAGCTGGATAGTGTAAATAAGTTCTCCTCAGCCACTGTGAATAGCTATTACAGACAAAATAACTACTCTAAGGGATACACTGCTGTTAAGACACCTGCAAAAGTAATAAAGGGAGATATTTTGAAGATGCTTCCTGAGAAACAGAGATTGGCAATTATTCAGAGTGCTTTGGATCTGGCAACTTCAGTAAAACAAACAACCTCTGGACGGGTTCAGGATTATGAGGATAGAACCAGAAGTATAATAAAAGTACAATTGGAATATCAGAGAAAGTTTACACTTGCGGTGTCCTGTCTCTTATTGTTCTTTATTGGAGCACCGCTGGGGGCTATTATAAGGAAAGGTGGGCTTGGTTTACCAGTGGTAATGGCTATTGTATTTTTTCTTTTGTACCATATCATCGCTACTGTTTCTGAAAAATCTGCAACAACAGGATCTTTAAGGCCTTTCTTCGGAATGTGGCTTGCAATATTTATTTTATCGCCTCTGGGTGCTTTCTTAACTTATAAAGCAACAGTGGATTCTGCTTTATTTGATGTAGGATATTTTAAACAAATATTTATAAATCTCTTTAAAAAGAAAAAATCGAATAGCAGTCAATAATATTTATATCCTTTAACGGGTGTAAATACCTAATATTCATTACTTATTTATGATAGTTTATAACGTAATATTGGTTTTGAAGATTGTAACTTTGCACCGTAAATCTTACTAATTAATCAAGCTACTTATTTGTTACTTGATTATTGATATATTCAGAAAAATGGAAATCAAACTAGATACAATAGAAGAAGCTATTGCAGAAATAAAAGCGGGTAAAGCTATTATTGTTGTAGATGACGAAGATAGGGAGAATGAAGGTGATTTTATTACTGCCGCCGCCAACGCTACTCCTGAAATGATAAATTTTATGGCTACCTATGGCCGAGGCTTAATCTGTGCCCCTTTAACAGAAGAAAGATGTGACGAATTAGGCTTAGATCTAATGGTGGGGAAAAATACCGCCGCTTATGAAACTAACTTTACTGTTTCCGTTGATTTAAGAGGCCATGGCTGTACAACTGGTATCTCCGCATCCGACAGATCAAAAACCATTAAAGCCTTAATCGATCCAAATATTGATCCGGCTGAATTGGGCAGGCCAGGTCACATTTTCCCATTAAGATCTAAAGACGGTGGGGTGCTAAGACGTTCCGGACATACCGAAGCATCTGTAGATTTAGCTAAACTTGCAGGAATGGAACCTGCCGGTGTATTGGTTGAGATTATGAAGGACGATGGAGAAATGGCCAGGTTGCCTGATCTGATTAAGATTGCAGCACAACATCAACTTAAAATAATTAGTATAAAAGATCTTATTGCATATAGATTAAGCAAGGAAAGTTTAATAGAACAGGAAGTTACTGTAAATCTACCAACTCAATGGGGCGATTTTAAGATGACAGCTTATACTCAGATAGATACAGGAGCCACACACCTTGCAATTAGTAAAGGTGAATGGACCATAGATGAACCTGTGTTAACAAGAGTACATAGTTCTTGTGTTACCGGTGATATTTTTGGATCATGCAGATGCGATTGCGGGCCTCAATTACACAAGGCAATGGAGATGATTGATAAGGAAGGTAAAGGAGTAATCGTTTATATGAATCAAGAGGGAAGAGGTATTGGACTTGTTAATAAATTACGTTCATATAATCTACAAGATGCTGGCCTGGATACTGTTGAAGCGAATATAAAATTGGGTTTCAAAGGTGATGAAAGAGATTACGGAGTTGGAGCTCAAATACTAAGAGCACAAGGCATTACTAAAATGAGATTGATGTCTAATAATCCTACTAAACGCGCTGGTTTAATTGGCTATGGCTTAGAGATTGTAGAAAATATTCCAATTGAAATAGAAAGTAATATTCATAATGAGCAATATCTTAAAACAAAACGTGATAAGATGGGGCATCAAATAATGAAAGGTTAAAAAAAAAGTAGGTTATTTATAACCTACTTTTTTTTGTTCTTTTTTTCTGGAGGAATAGCCTCTTTGTTTACTGGTTGCTTATTAACAGGGGGTGTCTTTTTCTCCTCCTCAGCCTTCTTCTTTAAGTTTCGGTTGTATTTCCCTGATATTCTTTGAACAAACTCTCTAAAGCTATCAAATTGCTGCGTATAGATTAGGCCTAAAGATGTTACATTATTATTTTGGCTGACACCTGTGTTAAAGAAGGTGTTTTGCTGTGTAGGAGGTTTATTGGCAAGCTTACCTACTAAAGTTCCATCCTTTTTTATTAAGGCTAAAACTTCAACTTCACCACCTACATTATTTCTTGTAAAGCCAATTGGCGACAAATCGTTTGTACTACGTTTATCTACAATTCCGGCGTTTAAAACTACGCGGTCATTAAAAAATCTAAAAGAAGCATTTGCTTCACTCAAAGAGCGAATATTAATGTCAACAAAATCGAGATTGAGTGAAGATAAGACATTATTAAACTGATTAAACAAAAGTTCTGTAGCAGTACTTGCTACTCCTGATGTTAATTGCTTGCCGAGAGCCTCTTTTCCTGTTCCGGGAGCAAAACTACGTCTTATAATCAAACTAAGCGCCTGAAGGTTCCTGTTGTTGTCGTCATTAAAATAAGATTGCATCTCTTCTTTAATGGCAGGGTTTGAAGGGAAGAATATATCAAGCTTAATATCCGGCTTTAATAATGAACCTGTTAAGCCCATTTCTACTTCAGTAAGTACACGCTCGTTGGCATTATTGCCGCCATCTCTATTTGCTGCAGTATAGAGGTCGCTCAGCCCCGCACGAAGAGAGTAGATGGCCTTTAAATTTATTTGTGCAGTTGTAGGGTTTCCCGTCCATCGGATGGTACCACCTTGTCTGATGTTGAACTTCTTATTTATAATTTCCTGCGCAGTAAAATCAAAACTCCCCGATTCAATGATATAATCACCCGACATCTCAAAATCGCCAAGACTATTAATATTAAGCGCTAAATTTTTAGAGTAGCCTTTACCACTTAGATTTCCTAAAGTGGTATAAATATTTGCAGTGCTATTTGCATCAACCTCAAGTTTCAGGTTCATTGTAAGTCCGTCAAAACTGGTTTGTTTTTTTACAACCTTAGTAGTGTCCTTATTTACAAATGTTATAAAATCTTTATTTGATACGGTCTCAGAACTGTTAAGTGGAAGATTAAATACTGTCCCTTTTTCTGTCTTGGCATTAATGTCTATAAATAATTTATTTGTCGGGCCCTTAAATCTGAATGTACCTGTTCCATAAGCCTTTCCAAAATATATAGAGTTGTCTTTTTCCGTAGTATTCAAAGCCATGAAATCTTTGGCATTAATATCAATATCTAGCGTTGGCGTATTGATGTTATTGAGGTCAACCGTACCATTTGCGATGGCCTGGTTATCATCAACATCAAGCAACTTCAAGTCATTAATTTTGATAATGCTATTTTCAACATCTACCTGGTCGTTTAGTGTATATCTTGTTTTGAGATAATTAACAGTCACTTCCGCTTTGTCAAAAGATACCTGGCCGTTAATTGCCGGTTTTTCAAATGGACCTGTTACAGTTAAAGATGATGAAATATGACCTTTAAGATCTGATACGAGTTCATTAACAAATGGTTCCAGTACAGCTAACTCACTTTTATCAAGCTTTACGTTTATATCCATTTCTTTCTTTTCCAGATCAAGGACACCTATGGCCCGAAGTGTTTCTCTGTCAGCAGAAACAATGTTGGTGAAAATGTTGGCTACATTATTTTCACGATCATAAGATGAAGTATCGGTCAAATTGCCAATGTGAGTATTGTTAAAGGTTAAAGAATCTATTTTTAGATTATCGGATATCTTTGGCGATTTTAAGATATTATAGAGTTTTGTTTCTCCATTAACGTTGCCCGCTAACTGTACGCCAAATGCCTTAACAAATGGATTTATTGTTTTTAAGCTAAATTCTTTAAATCCGACAAGAAGTAAATCTTTTGGATCATCGGACAGGATACCATCAATAGTTAAGAGCTGATTGCCGTTGCTTAAATCAAAATTGGTGATCTCAGTTTTTCCTTCGTGAAAACTAATTCTCACTTTTTCCTGAATCTTCCAGTCCTCATTATTTACTTTAAGTTGAGAAGGGAGGATGCTTACTCTGGCAGTGGTGTCGTTTGCAAACTCTACCAATCCGTTTAAATCCAGTTGATTTGCATCATCTGAATTGGCAAGTTTTAAGTTAAGAGAAAGACTATCATTTCTCAATATATTCGATATGTTGACATTCTTGATATACAAACTATCATTTAAGTCAACTCTATCCGATGTTATAATAGCTTGTAATTGATTTACGGAAGTATTCTCATCAATAATAATATTGTTGGCTATAATGCCCTTGTACTTTAACTTTTTCACAAAACCATTTAATGTGGCTATGTTGTTTGGAGAATCAAAATTGCCAATAAAAACCGCTTGATCGTCGATTTCTAAGCCAGGAGCAAGAAGTTCTGCAATGGGCTCAAACCTTTTTATTTTTAGATTGAACTGAAAGATCTGGTCTCCATATGGAAGAATGGTAGTTTTGAGGGATGGTATGTACTTCTTCGCTAACGCTTTATAATAAGACGGGATGGTGTTTAAGTTGTATTGGCCTTTTAAACTAGCATCCAGAATATCTGAATGAATGGTAAGGTCTCTGTCTTTTCCTATACCTGCCGCCTTAAGTTCTACAGAATCAATGTTGTAAATGCCTTTAACATTGTCTAACCTAATTTGTTGAATTAATAGTTTACCCTGTATGTTGTTTAGATTAGTGCCCGAGAAATTGGTGCTAAAAGTAGCATCAATTTTTAAAGAGTCCTTATATAGTTTTAAGGCCTTTAACTTTGCATTGTTTATTTGGGCTTTAAAATTAAACACTGGCAACTTAGGGTTCAGGTTTACCCCACCATCAAAAACAAGCTGAATATTTTTGTCATTAATTTGCAGACGCCCGTCGAAATATTTTTTATCAAAGGTTCCATCAATTTTAACATTTCTATACCTATACTGATTAAAGTCGATGTAATCTATATCCCCATTTAGCTTTTCGGAAAGGTTTTTTATTTCTGTGCCCCTGCCTTCCACATTTAAGGAAGCAGATATTCTACCCAGATCGTTCTCATCTAAAAGATCTCCCAAATTAAAATCGTAGGCTTTAACATTACCTGAATAAGAGGGGATACCCTTCTTATCTATTTTCATATTAACATCAGAAACCAATCTGCCTAGTTTCGTTTTAAACTCTCCATAGGCAATAAAATCATTTTGGAATCCGGTAAATGAACCATTAAAATTGATGTTTCCAAATTTGCCGATAACCACAGGGATCACTTTAGTCTTTTTCCCGGTTGTGCTGGTTAATATCTCCTCCAGATCAGCTTTATTTGTTCCTGCCATCTCTATTTTAAGATCCATAAAAGTCTCTTTGAGATTTGGAAGTCCTTTTACAATAAAGTCCCCTTTTATATAAGTTGCTTTTCCGGCTTTAACTGATAATTTTTTTGCTTTAAGATTATTAACTAAACCAGTAATCCTTCCATCAACTTCAATTTCAAGATTCATTTGATCTAATTCCGGAGCAAAATAAGCGACATCGCGCGATGCTAAATAGCTGTTCTTGAAATTAGCTTTCATTCTTACTTTATTCACATAATCTCTAAAGTCGCGGTATTTATCAAACCGCATTTGAAAGTAATCAGATAGCCTGCTTTTATTAGTAACCAGCATCAGATTTTTTAATTCTATGCTATTGGTGTCCACAGTAGTAAAAGCAGTCAGGTTTTTTAAATAAAACCCACTCTTTTCTTTAAATGTCAGATTTTTAATGTCAGCCTGAAGAATATGATCTGTGGTATTTAATTTTTCAAAAATCCCGTTAAAGCTAGTCAGGTATACATCATCAAAGTTCACCCCCTTCATAATAGTATCAACTCTTTGGTTTTTGTATTTAAAGCTGATGTTGTTCAGAATAACCCTGTCAAATGATATTTTGTACGGTTTCTTTTTAGGTTTAACAGTGGGAGCACCAGAGTCAAAGTAATCTATAATAAAATCAAGATTGGTAGATCTGTCTTTATATGATTTTAAGTAAAAAGAACCATTATTAATTTGTACAGTATTAATATCAACTATTCGTTTTTTAAGCGAAAGTTGATTAATGTCTACTAAAAATTTGGGTGTATTAAGTATCGTATCTTTCTGCCGATCCAATACAAGCAGATTTTCTATCACAACATACTTAAAAGGTTTTATATATATACCGGTTAAAGAAATGGTTGTATTAAGCTCTTTGGATAGGTATGCTGCCGCTTTTTTAGCTACGAAAGTCTGAATAGGTTTAAATTGGATTGCAAATAGAATGACACCAGCAAGTAATAATACTGATGCAACGACCCAAAGAAGTATTTTTAATAGTTTTTTAATAATTTTGTAGCTTAATAATAATAAACGTGTCTGTAATACTTGCTATAGAATCTTCCTGCGATGAAACCTCTGTTGCTATATGTAACAACGGCAAAATTACTGCCAATGTTATTGCAAACCAAACAATTCATCAAAATTATGGAGGTGTAATTCCTGAGTTAGCTTCAAGGGTACATCAACAAAATATCGTGCCAGTAATACAACAGGCATTAAGTGATGCTAAAGTTAATAAAAAGGAGCTAAATGCAGTTGCTTTTACACAGGGGCCCGGATTATTAGGCTCATTGTTAGTAGGTGTCTCCTTTGCAAAATCATTTGCACTTGCTTTAGATTTGCCTTTAATTTCGGTAAATCATATGCACGCTCATATTCTGGCGCATTTTATTGATGATCCAAAGCCTCAATTCCCTTTCATTTGCTTAACCGTATCTGGCGGACACACTCAAATTGTTGTGGTAAGAAGTCATTTTGATATGGAGATAGTGGGTGAAACTTTAGATGATGCAGCAGGTGAGGCATTTGATAAAACTGCCAAAATTCTAAGTTTACCTTATCCCGGTGGGCCACTTATAGATAAGTATGCAAAAGCAGGAAACCCTTTGGCATATAAATTTGGGGAGCCTCAGATCAAGGATTTGAATTACAGCTTTAGCGGATTTAAAACCTCTATTTTGTATTTTATCAGAAATCAGGAAAAGGAAAATCCTAACTTTGTTTCTGAACACTTAAGCGATATTTGTGCCTCAGTTCAGTATAGTATAGTGCATATATTGCTTAATAAGCTAAAAAAAGCTGCTAAGCAGTATGGAATTAAGGAGATCGCGATAGCAGGGGGAGTATCTGCAAATAGTGGATTAAGAGCAGGCTTAACTGCTTTGGCAGATGAGTTAAATTGGAATGTATATATACCGGCTTTTGAATATTGTACCGATAATGCTGGTATGATTGCTATTGCTGGTTATTATAAATATTTAAATAAGGATTTTGTGGAACAAGATGTTGCACCTTTGTCCAGAATGGAATTTTAATATATAAAAAGTATAATTATGGGTACAATGAGTTTTGTTTTCTTTGGGTTAATGCTATTACCATTAGTCATCTTTTTGATCTGGTTAATTAAGAAAGATAAAAACAGAAACTATATAGGGCTTGTGGTTTTGGTGGCGATGGCTATTATAGCGATTATTGCAATTGTCAGGTTTGACGAGCATTTTATGGAGAAAAATACTCCGGGTATGGATCCAAATAATCAGGCTCCTAGCTATAAGTAAAAACTCTTAAATAAAAAAGGGGTATTTTCAATAAAGAAATACCCCTTTTTATTTGAAATAATATTCTAAGCTTTATCTTCTAGCTTATCGCCGGTTACTTCAGCTCTAATTTTAGCTTCAATCTCTTCAGATAGTTCTGGATTGTCAAGTAATAACTGTTTAACTGCATCTCTACCCTGACCAAGTTTTGTATCTCCGTAAGAGAACCAAGAACCTGCTTTTTTGATGATATTAAAGTCAACACCTAAGTCGATAATTTCACCGGTCTTAGATATACCTTCTCCAAACATAATGTCAAACTCTGCAACGCGGAAAGGTGGAGCAACTTTATTTTTAACAATTTTTACTTTAACTCTGTTACCTGCAACTTCATCAGAGTCTTTAATTTGAGAAGTTCTTCTGATATCTAAACGAACAGAGGCATAGAATTTTAATGCATTTCCACCAGTAGTTGTTTCCGGGTTTCCAAACATTACACCAATCTTTTCGCGTAATTGGTTAATGAATATACAGCAACATCCGGTTTTAGAGATTGTTCCTGTTAATTTACGTAGCGCCTGCGACATTAAACGAGCCTGAAGTCCCATTCTGGAGTCACCCATTTCTCCTTCAATTTCAGCTTTAGGTACCAAAGCAGCAACAGAGTCAATAACGATTACATCAATTGCACCTGATCTGATTAGGTTATCAGCAATTTCTAAAGCTTGCTCACCATTATCTGGTTGTGATATCAATAAATTATCTACGTCTACACCTAATTTTTTTGCATAACCTTTATCAAATGCATGTTCAGCATCAATAATAGCAGCTAAGCCACCTTTTTTTTGTGCTTCAGCAATAATATGAGTCGCTAAAGTTGTTTTACCTGAAGATTCCGGACCATATATTTCAATAACCCTTCCTTTAGGTACTCCGCCAATCCCTAAGGCAATATCTAAACTAATAGATCCTGTCGAAATAGATTCTATCGGTTCTACAGCATTGTCACCCAATTTCATAACGGTACCTTTACCATATGATTTTTCCAACTTATCTAAAGTAAGTTGTAATGCTTTTAATTTGTCTGCGTTTGTGCTCATATTATTAAATTCTGTAAGAAAGTAACTACTTACATTTCTTAACGTAAAATGATTTTCTTTTTACTAATTATATTAGCAAATATAACTATTATTTAATTTAAAATAACAAATAAAATTATTATTTTTTTATTGTCGGCGCTGAATCACTAAATATTTTAGTTATTTTATTATTGTTTTGATAATATTTGCAAAAACTTGTGATTTCACAAATACTGCATTTTGGAGATCTGGCCAGGCAAACATACCTGCCGTGTAATATCAACCAATGGTGCGCAACATGTATGGTTTCTTCCGGCAAATTCTTTACTAAATCCTTTTCAACAGCTAAAGGAGTTTTTCCGGTAGTTAATCCAATTCGGTTCGCAACTCTAAAAACATGCGTATCTACTGCCATGGCAGGTGCATTATAGATCACTGACGCAATTACGTTAGCCGTTTTTCTTCCAACACCAGGCATTTTTTGCAAATCATCTATATCAGATGGAACTTCGTTGTTGAAATCGTTAAGCAACATCTGGGCCATACCAACTAAGTGCTTGGCTTTATTATTTGGGTAGCTAACACTTCTAATGTAATCAAATACAATGTCGGGTGTAACATCAGCTAATGCTTTAGCATCAGGAAAACGTTGAAATAAAGCAGGAGTTACCTGATTTATTCTTTTATCAGTGCATTGAGCAGATAATATTACTGCCACAAGTAATTGGAACGGATTGTTGTAGTGTAATTCTGTTTCGGCATCTGGCTGCGTGGCAGAAAAATGAGACACAAAAAGTTTATATCTTTCTTTTTTGAGCATTTGCAAACTTATATAATTTTGCCTTTAATTTTCAATTTTGCACAAATCTAATCCCTGTCAAAGCACTTAACTTAAATTTCATTTTAACGATATTCTTGCCTTTTAAAACGGACAAAAGAATATTTTTTATTTTCTTAAATGAAATGAATTTCAATTAGAAGCATAAAAAAAAGCTGCCAAATCTTTGGCAGCTTTAATTCGTTTGTAAATTACTTGGCTCTTGAGTAGGCTAAAATCTTCGAAATCGTTGTCTCAGAAGGGTTTTTAGCTAAGCTATCCAACTGTGGTTTAATGTTCTCATAGAACGATAAATCCTGTGGCTCAACATCATCTGCAGGAACTGTTTCCTGTTTTTTCTGTCCGTAATTTAGTTTGTTAACTGAAGTAGAGGTTTCCATCATAAGCAATAAGCGTATATTAGTTTTACTAAATAACGCTATTATTATTAATTTATTTTAACCCTAACAACAATTTTTTATATTTTCTTTTTTTGGCTATATCAAGATATTTCTTTCACCTTCATCATCTTCCGAAGATTGCTCAAAGCATACCTCATACGGCCTAAAGCGGTATTTATACTTACGTCGGTTAAATCGGCTATTTCCTTAAAACTTAGATCGGCATAGTGACGCATGATCAATACTTCTTTCTGATCGTCGGGCAGCAAATGAATCATGGCTCTTAGATCAAAATGAGTTTGTTCTCTCAAAATCCTGTCTTCGGCGCTTTCTTCATGAAACTGAAGCATGTTAAATACATCAGTACCATCAGCACTTGTAATTACAGGGCCTCGTTTTTCACGTCTAAAGTAATCTATCACCAGGTTATGCGCAATACGCATTACCCATGGTAAGAATTTACCTTCTTCGTTATAACGTCCAGACCGTAGCGTGTTAATTACCTTAATAAAGGCATCCTGAAATATGTCTTCAGCCAAATACTGGTCTTTAACCAATAAATAGATTGACGTATAAATTTTTGATTTGTGTCTTCTTAAAAGTTCTTCCAAAACGGCTTCATCACCGGTAAGGTACAATTTCACCAAATCTTGATCACTATATTGTTGTAATTTCATAGGAGTATCCTAACTAAATTCCCTTGCTTTAAATGCTAAAAAATACTTAGTAGATGTTTGTTTCGATATACTTTCTCCTATTGTTTTTTAAGATGGTGGTGTGTTTTGTTCAGTTAATATATTTCAAAAGAAGCATTTTTTTATTAGAATTCAATAGAAAAAGTGTTAAAAAAAAATAAAAGTGGTCTCAGAGCCTTATTTTTGCATTCTCCCAAAAAACCAAATATTCGTTTTTTGGGGTATATTAGCAATATTCTATCACGAAATCAATGAGCAACGAAATCGACAAAGATCCACACAAAAATATTATCATAAAAGGTGCCAGAGTTCACAACCTAAAGAATATAGATGTAGCTATACCCAAAAACAAACTGGTTGTAATAACCGGAATGTCGGGGTCGGGCAAGTCATCCTTGGCATTCGATACACTATATGCTGAAGGTCAGAGGAGATACGTTGAAAGCTTATCTTCTTATGCTCGTCAGTTTATGGGAAGAATGAATAAGCCTGATGTCGATTATATAAAAGGAATTGCTCCGGCTATTGCTATTGAACAAAAAGTAATCACTTCAAACCCGCGGTCAACTGTAGGTACCTCAACAGAAATTTACGATTATCTTAAGCTTCTGTTTTCGAGGATAGGCAAAACATATTCTCCGGTTTCGGGCAAAGTGGTAAAAAAAGATACGGTTACTACCGTTGTTGATTTTATATCTAATCTGGAAGATGAAAGTACAGTCACGATATTTTGTCCCTTATTTCCGCACAATAACAGATCCGTAAAAGAGGAGCTTGCGGTACTTTTACAAAAGGGATTTCTCAGGATTTCATATCAGGACAAAGTTCATAAGATTGAAACGATCCTGGAAGATGAGACCTTTAAAGATTTTGAATTAAAAGACGAAAATACGATCAGGATTCTTATTGACCGTATTGTAGTGAATTCTGATGATGAGACATTAAGCCGTATCGCCGACTCCGTACAAACAGCCTTCTTTGAAGGAAAGGGAGATTGTTATGTAGAGCACGAAGGTAAATTAACAAACTTCTGCGACCGCTTTGAACTTGATGGTATTCGCTTTGATGAGCCTACACCAAATTTCTTTAGTTTTAATAACCCATATGGAGCCTGCAAAAGGTGTGAAGGGTATGGAAATGTAATTGGAATAGATGAAGATTTAGTTATTCCTGATAAAAGCAAAAGCGTTTTTGATAATGCAATTGCACCATGGCGTGGCGAAAAAATGAAGGAATGGCTAAACAAACTTGTTAAAGCCTCTTCCAAATTTGATTTCCCAATTCACAGGCCATTTAATGAATTAACCGAAAAGGAGCAGAGATTATTATGGACCGGAAATAAGTATTTCGAAGGCCTGGATGCCTTTTTCAAAGAGCTGGAAGAGCAGACTTTTAAAATTCAATATCGTGTAATGCTGTCTCGCTACAGGGGAAAAACATCATGTCCTGATTGCAAAGGCTCTAGATTACGCAAAGATGCTTCTTATGTAAAGATCAATGACAAGTCTATTATTGACATTGTTTTGATGCCTTTGGCTACCATACTTGATTTCTTTGATAATTTAAACCTGTCGTCAAATGACGAGAAAATCGCCAAGCGTTTATTGGCCGAGGTGAGCAGCCGCGTGCTATACCTTAATAATGTTGGCCTTGGCTATTTAACGCTCAACAGGTTGTCTAATACACTTTCTGGTGGCGAATCTCAGCGTATTAACCTGGCTACCTCTTTAGGGAGTAGCTTGGTAGGCTCTATTTATGTTCTTGATGAACCAAGTATAGGATTACATCCAAGAGATACGAATAAGCTTATAGAGGTATTGGTGTCGCTTAGAAATGTAGGGAATACGGTTCTTGTAGTAGAGCATGAAGAAGAAATGATGAAAGCCGCCGACCATATTATTGATATAGGTCCGGAAGCCGGAACCCATGGTGGTAACCTCGTTTTTAGTGGTACATACGAACAGATCATAAAGGATAAAAAAAGTTTAACCGGAAAATATCTTTCAGGTGAAGAGCAAATTGCTGTTCCTAAGAAAAGAAGAGGTTGGAAAGATCATATTCTAATTAAAGGAGCCAGAGAAAATAACCTTAAAAACATAGATGTAAAGTTTCCTTTAGGAGTATTCACCGTAGTGAGTGGTGTTTCCGGATCTGGAAAAACAAGTCTGATCAAGAAAATACTTTATCCTGCGCTGCAAAAGGCAATAGGGAATTATGCAGGAGAACAAACCGGAGCCTACGACGGTATTTACGGGAATTATGAGCTGGTTAGTCAGGTTGAAATGGTAGACCAGAATCCAATTGGCCGATCATCAAGATCAAATCCGGTAACCTATGTGAAAGCCTGGGATGATGTACGGGCTCTATTTTCTGCATTACCAGCAGCTAAAGCAAGCGGACTAAAGCCTGCGGCATTCTCATTTAATGTTGAGGGTGGCCGCTGCGATGTTTGTCAGGGCGAGGGCGAGGTAAAAATAGAAATGCAGTTTATGGCTGATATTTACCTGCCATGCGAAACCTGTGGAGGCCGAAGATTTAAGCAACAAGTACTTGAT
Organism: uncultured Pedobacter sp.; assembly: GCF_946479715.1. Next base: position 17,558 of record NZ_CAMLHF010000086.1, read on the forward strand.
ATCACCTATCAGGATAAAAACGTTGCAGACATTCTGGATCTAACAATCGAAGAAGCAGTAGATTTCTTTAAAAACGAACCCAAAATTTTAAACAAACTGCAGCCTCTGGTAGATGTAGGCTTAGGCTATGTACATTTGGGCCAATCTTCTAATACACTTTCTGGCGGAGAGGCACAGCGTATCAAGCTTGCTTCATTCTTAATCAAAGGAAATAATGCCAATAAAACGTTATTTATATTTGATGAACCGACCACAGGATTGCACTTTCATGATATTAAGAAACTTTTAATTGCCCTTAATACCTTAATAGAACAGGGGAATACAATTTTGGTAATAGAACATAATATGGACATGATAAAATCTGCTGACTGGGTAATAGACATTGGTCCGGAAGGAGGAGATAAAGGCGGTAATATTGTTTTTGAAGGTACTCCTGAAGACCTTTTACCAGTAAAATCATCTTACACTGCTAAGTATTTAAAAGCACATTTGAAATAATTGTATCTTCGCGCATGCTTTTTTTAACACTCTTTCTCGGGATAATTTTGAATATGGTTGGATACATACCACCGGGGAATATTAATCTTACTGTTGTTCAGATAACGATAACAAGGGGACTTCGCCAGGCATTGTACTTTATAATGGCGTTTTCAACTGTCGAAATACTTTTCACTTTTGGGGTGATGCGTTTTGTGCAATGGCTATCCAGCGAAATTCAATTGGATAACATTATTGATGTAATCATGGTTTTCATGTTTGGGATATTAGGTGTAATTACCTGGAGGTCTCGTAAGGAGATGCCTAAAGCTGATTACTCAAAAAAGGACAGCATAAAATATGGTTTGCTTTTGGGTGTTGTTAACCCAATGCAAATACCCTATTGGTTGTTTGTAGGTACGTACTTGATATCACACGAGTGGATAGATATCGGTTATCTTTCTTTATCTGTTTTTAGTATTGGGTCGGGTATTGGTGCGGGTTTAGCTTTATACGGTTTTGCTCGTTTTGCCCAATATATTCAGGAGAAATTTGCGCTAAGTAGCTATATCGTAAATAAAGGAATTGCGTTGCTTTTCTTTGCGTTGTCGGCCTATCATGTATGTAAAATAGTATACATACACTTTATAAAATAAGTATACTACTTCTTTAAAAATTCAAGATTCCAGATCTTTTCTGCCCTGCGCCCAATGAACCAGAATGAGGCTGCAAGTACGCAAAAGAATAGCGCTTTGTGCCAGGTATCCCAGAAGTATTCAAAGTACCTGGTGTACAGGTTTATAAATAGAAAGGTAATTCCAAATTCCCTTGCAATATCATCTCTGTATTTTAAGCCGATATAAATACTTACCAGACAAAATGCAGCTGATAATATGCCCCAGTAAAACAGGCTTAGCTGTTTTACAGAATACCATTCTTCTAATGAACCAAAGTTGCCAAATACCGAAAGCAGCCAAAGAGAAACAAAAAGATATACCATTCCGCAGACATAATTTACCTGAAAAAAGATACCCATCTTTTTATTGTCCTTAATGATAAAAGAAAAGGCAGTTAGGCATAAGCCAAAAAGTACAAAACGAAGTGGATAATTCATCCCCACGAAGTACCAGTTCCAACGCGATAAGTAACCTGTTTCAGTACCAAACCAGGCACCTAATGATATCAATACAAAAGCCCATATCAATCTTGATTTAAATAGATAGGCCAAAATGCCGTATATAAATACAGAAGCCAGTATAAGTAAAGAAAAGTGCGAGCTACCATTGTCAATGGCTTTGCCCAGGTAAGCAACAGCATTTGCCGTTAACATTACCGCAGTAAAAACCATTGCTTCATTGCTAAATACAAGGTGCGACTGGCGTTTTTTTCGTTTAAAACTGAAATAGTATAAGGCAGCTGCACCAGCTGCCGATAAAACACTAATCATCACATCCGAGGCTGTAAAAATCTGCTCCAGATAGTTTAAAATCTTATTATCAATTAAAAGAGCACCTAACGAGATAACCCCGCACGCCATTGCTATCCAAAAAGAATACTGGGCCAATCGGCGCCAGTCGAAACTTTTGGTTTCATAACTTCCGCGTAATCTGCTAACATCATCTGGCGACAAGAGTTTTTCCTCTTGCCAATGATTTAGCATCTCGTCTAAAAAGTCACTCTTTTCCTGATCAATTTTCATTTTGATACAAGGTACATCCTGTTACCCTAAAATCAAAATCTGTAATTTACTTAAGCAGTTCAGGAACTTTCTTATTGTTCCCTACAATCCAAACAATGTCACCATTCTCAAATGTAAGTGTCGAATCAGGATTTAGTATCCGTTCTCCATTTCTTTCAATTCCGACAACAAGCCCCTGAGTCATTTCTCGTATTCCCGAATTGCGAATAGTCTGCCCATAAACTGGTGAGCTGCTGTTGATCACTATCTTTTGAAGAGCCATATCTTCTTTAGGGAAGCTAGATTGCAGATTGTCGTCTATACTTCCTTCAAATAATTCTTTTACCGCCGCCAGCTGATCATCGGTTCCTATTACCAAAACCTTATCATTAGGATACAGTCGTTCGTCTCTACCTGGTGTCGGGATCATAATTTTCCCACGCTCAATTAAAGCAATATTAACTCCGTATTTTTCCCTTACAGATAAATCGATAAGGGTTTTTCCAACAAGTGTTGATTCCGGTGCCACTGTAAGCTCTACCAGGTGAGTATCCCATGGCAATATTTCAGGCTGTGCATTTTGAGCTTCTCTGGCATTAAGGTTAAGCAGAAATCTGCTTTCAAGTTTGTTATAAAAACCTTGCAATCTTCTCGAGAAAACAAACATACATAGCACAATTAGAGCAATTGCAATAACAATTGAAATCCAGGTGCTATAGAACTGATAAATTAAGATGCCGACAAAGAAAATAGCCAAAGAAATACGTAAAATTTCAAGTGCAATGAGTGGCCCTCTGGTGTATTTCTTATTCAGCCATAAATGCGAATAAGCCTTTCTTTCAATTCTTCTTATGGCAAGCGCCCATAAAAAGGGCGTCATAATAACCAAAGTAAGTATTAAGCTTAATATAATGCCATTATTACCATTAATCAGATTCTGAGTTATAAATGGTTGAAGATATTTTGAGCCCAAAAATACAATCGCAATAATAATAACCGAGTGTATAATAAGGTTAAAGGTATACGATTTAAGCAATGTTTTCCAGTCGCTCAAAGTGGTTATACCGGCAGTACTTGAGCTATACCTGTTGATGCCTTCAACCCATTTTTTAGGCAGCTTACGCTCTAAAAAGAAATAAAAGGGCTCAGAAAACTTAATCAGATAAGGAGTAGTGAACGTTGTAATTGCCGATACTGCAACCGCAATAGGGTATAAGAATTCGCTGGTAACTTTAAGGGTTAAGCCTAAGGTGGCAATGATAAAAGAGAACTCACCAATTTGAGCTAAGCTTAAGCCTGTTTGTACCGATGTTTTTAAAGGTTGACCGGAAACCAATGCGCCTAATCCGGAGCTTAAAAACTTACCGAAAACAGTGGCCAAAGTAATTACAACAATAGGCACAGCGTAATCAATCAGAATACTTGGATTAATTAACATACCTACCGATACAAAGAAAATTGCAGCAAACAGGTCTTTAACAGATTTTGTAAGATGTTCTATTCTCTCTGCCTGCGTGGTCTCAGCTAGTATTGATCCCATGATAAATGCACCCAAGGCAGGAGAGAAGCCTACCTTTACAGCAAGTAAAACCATAAGTAAACACAAAGCGATAGAAACCACAAGCATGGTCTCGTCATTCATTAATTTCTTTGTAGCCTTTAAAAAAGTAGGAACAAGGAATATACCTCCTATAAACCATAAGACCAGGAAGAAACAAAGTTTCAGAATCGAGATCAACATCTCTGCGCCGGCAAACTGTTGACTAACCGCCAGCGTTGATAGCAATACCAACAATAAAATGGCCACAAGATCTTCAACAATCAGGACTCCAAAAACCAGCCCAGCAAACTTTTTATGCTTTACGCCCAGTTCCTCAAATGCCCTGATGATAATTGTAGTAGAGGATACGGATAATATACCACCGAGGAATATGCTATCCATTGTAGACCAGCCCATGGCCAATCCGGCAACAAATCCAATCAGCAACATAAACACAACCTCAACAATAGCCGTTATAGATGCGGAACCGCCCACTTTTACCAGCTTTTTAAAACTAAACTCCAGCCCAAGGGTAAATAGCAGGAAAATAACACCAAGGTCGCCCCAGATGCGGATATTTTCAAGGTCTGTAACTGTAGGTGCCAGCTCAAAATTGGG
>NZ_CAMLHF010000087.1 GCF_946479715.1 uncultured Pedobacter sp.
GATACTTGTCATACGGTGAATTTGCAGATATCAGGGTTCTTTCAAATTGTGAAATGGCTTTTGTAATTCTAGAAGGAGTGATGCTTGTATCACCAAATGCACTTTTAAACAAAGATGGATACACATCCGTATTTCTTAATTTCTGAGCAGACAGATCTAATTCTTGCCCCATTTCATGTGGATTTGTTAACGGAAATACAGCTTGCTCTTCCAGTCCAACCGAACGCCCGTCCCAAAAAAACTTGCGTGCCCAAAGTAGGTTAACCAAAGCCATAGAATTTCGGCTAGTTAAAGCACCGTCTATGCCTACACTGAAAGATTTCCCGTCGGTAAATGCTTTCGATTGTTCATGGCAGCTGCTGCAAGATAATTTGTTGTTTGCCGAAAGTCTTGTTTCATAAAATAGCTTACGTCCTAAGAACACACCTTCTTTGGTAGTTAGGTTATCTGATGGAATGGTAATGCGATTACCGAAATTAGCTGGGTAACTGAACAGATAAGGGGAGGAGTTTGGTGCAAAAATTCGGAGCAATAAAAAGAATGATCCAATAACGCAAGCTAAAAGTTTGTAAAAATCATTCATATTTATTGATATGCATTTGAAAGTTCTGTTTATCGTTATGTTTTTAAAAGTATAACGGTAAATATAGGATGAATATGTGTTTGTTTATGTAGGATTATCAATTAGTTGTTAAGTTTTTATAGAATTTTCTTGTATTTTCAAGAATTCATTGAATTTTTCTTGCAATTTTTTGAATTCATCAATCATATGAAGCCCTTTTTGAGTAACAATTGCCTTTCCTCCACCTGTGCCACCCCTTGATAGGACCACAAGAGAATCATCAAAGTGTTCATTTATATGCTGCACTAAATCCCAGGCTTGTTTGTACGACATTTTCATCTGTAGAGCAGCCTGGCGAAGTGAACCACTGGCATGAATACGTTCTAATAGCTCTACTCTGCCGTGACCTAATACTTTTCCTGTTGGAGTTTCGATCCAAATCCGGCCGTTTAACTTAAAATTCGTTTGCCCGCTCATATTAATCTTGAACTTTAAATATTATTTCCTTAAAATCTTTTCCATAGTTTTTCCTTTTGCCAATTCATCAACCAATTTATCCAAATAACGTACCTTTTGCATAAGTTGGTCTTCGATTTCTTCCACACGATAACCGCAAATTACACCCGTGATTTTTGAAACATTTGGATTTATTTGTGGTGCCTGAGCAAAAAAAGTTTCAAAATTGGTTTTGTTGTCGATGATCTGTTGCAATGATCGCTTGTCATATCCTGTCAGCCAAAATATGATCTCATCTAATTCCTCTTTTGTGCGTCCTTTTTTCTCCACTTTTAGAATGTAGTGCGGATAAACGCTCGCAAAAGACATTTTATATACTCTTGTATTATCCATTTTATCTGTTATTAATTAAACGATTTTCTAAATTCTAATGGCGAGAGGTTGGTTTTTGTTTTGAATAACTTACTGAACGATTGTGGATGTTCAAAACCTAACGCATAAGCAACTTCACTTACGGATAAGTTAGTGGTAGATAGTTTTTCCTTCGCCTTTTCTATAAGCTTTTGATGAATGTGCTGCTGTGCATTTTGTCCGGTTAGGGAGCGCAGCATGTCACTTAAATAACTGGGTGATAGATTTAGTGTTTCGGCAAGATAATGAACACTTGGGATTCCCTCGCTTAAAGATCTTTCATCTGCGAAATAAGTATCTAATATCCTTTCCAATTGTTGTAACAGGTCACTGTTCACTGCTTTTCTGGTAATGAACTGGCGTTTATAAAAACGATTGGCATAGTTTAGCAATAACTCAATCTGAGAAATCACCACGTCCTGGCTAAAGTCGTCGATTCGGCTATTTAGTTCATTTTCAATCATTTTGAAAATCTTTATGACCGTTGCTTTTTCATCTTCTGAAAGATGTAAGGTTTCGTTCGTTGAATAAGAAAAAAAGCCATACTGCTTTACGTTTTTAGATAGTGGATAACCTAAAAAGAAATCCGGATGGATGAGCAAAGTATATGCAGAACATACAACATCGTCATCATCTTCGCTACCAATAACCTGGCCGGGCGAAACAAACAATAAACCACCCTCATCAAAATCATAATAACCCTGTCCATATTTTAACCTCCCGCCAAGCCTGGGTTTGTATGATATTTTATAGAAACCGATTACATGGTTTTGAAGAGGTTTAACCACTTCCATCTGTGAATGAGGGCCATTGAGCAAACTCACTAAGGGATGTTTCGGCTTAGGTAACCCAAAAGCACTATGGGCATCTATTAAGGAAGCAATTTTCTGTGGAATGTTTTCTTTCTTTTTCATCGCCAATTGAAATGATAACCAATGGTTGGTTAAATATCGATTATCATTCCTGTTTTAACAAGTTATCTTATTTTAGATTGCATTATTTTGAGGATCCCTGTGCGGAATTAGATACTTCTTCCCACTCTTCCCAAGTTGCTAAACGCTCATTGTATGCTTTACGTACCCACGGTAGGCACTGACTGCCGAGGAAGAACCGCAACGGAGGGTTTTCTGCATCTACAATTTTGAATAGCGCCTCTGGTGTTGCATTCGGATCGCCTCTTTCCATAGTGCTTAGGCTTTCAAAAAAAGTTGCTTTAAATTCTGTGTAAATTTCCATTCCTTGTGCAAATCTCAACGAATTCTTACTGCCAAATTCAGTAGCATAAGCGCCAGGTTCTATAATAGTTACCTTGATGCCAAAAGCTTTAACTTCTTCGGCAAGACTTTCATGTATGGCTTCAAATGCCCATTTTGATGAACTGTAGTAGCCGATAACCGGTAGGGTTACATGACCGAGGTTACTTGATGTTCCCAATATGTGACCAAATCCTTGTTCACGAAGTAATGGTAAAGCGGCTTGTATAACCGCAACCGGGCCAAGAACATTGGTTTCATAAAGTGTGCGAATATCATCTGCACCGGCTTCCTCAATAGTCCCTACTAATGAATAGCCGGCATTATTGAGAACGATATCCAGTTTTCCAAAATGAGTGTGCGCCTGCTCCACAGCAGCCCTTACCTGCCCGGAATTTGTTACGTCAAGTTCTAAAGTCAGCACATTTTCACCATACTTTTCCTTCAGGTCTGCAATACTTTCCAAATTGCGTGCAGTAGCTGCAACCTTGTCGCCACGTTTCAGTGCTGCATCAGTCCAAACGCGTCCAAAACCCCTGGAAGCACCTGTGATGAACCAAACTTTATTTGCATGTAAATTATCTTTTTGATGTGTCATGATTTTATATTTTAAATAAATGATACAACAAAGGTCAATAGATGTAGTAGTCTGCTTGTAGGCTAATTGAGGGTTTTTGTAGCCAAAATGAGGATGTCAAACATAAGAAGCTAATACTTAATATGTCGCAAATTGCTCGTGAAATTGTCGTATATGCCCCTGATCAATACCTGTTTTTACTTGCATATTTGTTAAAGAAAATTAACAGAAACATAAATCAATACTAAAAACTACTTTTATGTCAGACAACAAAGTTTCATTGCACAGAGTTATTAAGGCATCACCCGAAAAGGTATATCGTGCCTTCACCGAAGCCTTGGCTATCGCTTCATGGTTACCGCCTTACGGTTTCCTTTGTACCGTACACAGTATGGATGTTAAGGTAGGTGGTACATTTAGAATGTCGTTTCAAAATTTCACAACTGGTAATGGCCATTCATTTGGTGGGGAATACGTAGAGGTTAAACCAAGTGAGTTTTTGAAATATACAGATAAATTTGATGACCCAAACCTACCAGGAGTAATGACCACCTCTGTTTGGTTTCAAAAAACATCAGTAGGTACGGAGCTAAAAGTATTGCAAGAAGGAATCCCCGCAGTAATACCAGCCGAAATGTGTTATCTCGGTTGGCAGGAATCAATTGAAAAACTAATTAAATTGGTAGAACCTGAAATACCGGATGCTTGATTAGCTCCGGTTCAGACTAGGACTGAATCAATTCTGGTGAAAATCGGTAATCGTGAAATATGGTTGATGGGAAAAGCAGTTAATCAGATACGGACGGTCATAAATGGAATATGGCCGTTCGTCATGCTGATATCTTTTAATTAATCCTGATGATGCAGTTATTTAGTGTTTTATTGTAAATATTATGCAAATATATTGCATTTATTTGTAAATTTGTGCAAATAATCTGCAATGACAAAGTCCAAAAGGCAGCAGCATATCCTAGATCAGTTGCGTCTGAACGATCAGGTGAGCTATCATGAACTGGCAGCAAAACTGCAAACTTCAGAAGATACCATAAGGCGTGATATCCGTGAGATGGCCGATGATGGCTTAATAACCAGGGTAAAGGGTGGGGCACAGCCAAGAGCCATATTGCCCGTTACTTATCAGGAAAGAGAACTGTATGCAAATGGCGAAAAGCGGATTGTAGCCCAAAAGGCGGCACGTTTGTTTAAAGATGGGCAAGTTGTCGTTTTTGATGGTGGTACAACACCTTTTCTAATCGCCAGCTATTTACCAAAGAAAATTGAACTAACACTAATTACGCATAGCTATCCCATCGCCAATTTAACCTTTGATTTTCCCAACATTGAACTCATTTTTGTGGGAGGGAAGGCTTCCAAGAAGTCAAAAGTTTCTACTGGCTTCGATGTGCTTAAGAAGTACAATACCCTTCACGCAGATATCAGCGTACTCGGTGTACATAGTCTGCATATCGATCAGGGTGTAACGGACCCTGTACTGGAAGAAGCGGACGTTAAAACACGGATTAGCGAAATGAGTGACCAGTTGATCATTGTACCTACCACAGAAAAGCTGAATGCAATATCGACCATCGAAATATGCAAGACTGAGGCTATCGACCTGATGGTCACCAATCTGGATCCCGAAGATTTATTGTTACAACCTTACCGGAAAGCCGGGATAAAACTCCTCTAATATTATGTCGTCAACTATTTTAAATTATGCTAAGCGCCTCAGATCTATTGCCCATTTGGGTTTAACTTATGCCAATAACGAATATGATACTGAGCGGTATCGGGAATTGCAGCAGATCAGTTTGGAAATGATGAACATGGCAACCGGACTGCCATCGGATCAGCTAGCTGGCTATTTTAGCACAGCAAAAGAATATATTACTCCTAAGGTGGATATACGGGCAGTTATTTTTAACGACAAAAATGAAATCTTGCTGGTCAAAGAGAAAGCCGATGGCAAATGGTCTCTGCCAGGTGGATGGGCAGATATTGGACAATCTCCAACAGAAGCTGCGGTAAAAGAAGCTTTAGAAGAAACAGGTTTTAGTGTTAAACCAATAAAACTATTAGCTGTCTTGGATAAGCGTTGCCACCCGCATCCTCCGCAGGTTGATTATGTATACAAAATCTTTATTCAGTGTGAAATTACAAGCGGAGAATATAACCAGGCATTTGATATTTTAGATATGGGCTTTTTCAAACAAGGTGATTTACCTGAGCTTTCAGAAGACAGGGTGCTGGCCGGGCAAATTGATTTAATGTTTGAGTATTTAGATGATCCTGAAAAGCAAGCATTGATTGATTAAATCAGAATCTGAAAAAGGTATCTCTGCCACCAACCTTACCACCAAAATTCTGAATATTGTAAGTCAAAGTTAGTAGGCCATGACGGCCTAAATTATTGGTGCTGATATCCCGGATATAATTCTCGCTGATGCTAATAGATCTCCTTGTGTTGGTATTTAAAATATCATTCACCGCAAACTTCAACTGAGCTTTGTCGTTCTTCAGGAACAAGAACGTAAGGCCGGCATTCCAAATCTGAATGTTATTGTTAAATCCGGCTACGGTCTGGGTATTGTACTGTAACTTATAGCTTGTTTCCCAAACCATTTTTTTTGGAAAACGAACTACCATTTCTGTTTCACTTGTGTGTACCAGAAAATCCAGATCACTATAAAAAGGATCATCATAAGAACTCTTATTAATACCCAGGTTGTAGGTCTCAGCAAACTCAAACTTATCATTTAAATTAAGTCGCGCGTTGAGTCTTGGGGTTAAAGCTATATTATTTGCAAAACTTTTTACTGAATTAACCAATACAACATCGTGGTTATAGGTTAGCCAAAAACCACCACCAAACGTAAACTGGTTCTTTCCGTTTTTAATCTCCTTATTTACGTATCCCCCACCATTAAACTGCCATATACCGTCCTCATTAACAGGAGTATTTACCTGAACACCATTGTCGCGTATTACCCTCGACATCACAATTGCATCTTTCTGAAATGTCAGAAAGCCATTGTAGAAGTAATTGAGGGAGCGTTTGGTGTCATATTTAGATACTCTTGTGCCAATTTGGTGAGCTCTTGCGGGTCTGAGGTTAGGGTTGCCTTCCTGTATGAACAAAGGATTAGAGTTGTTGGCCACAGGCTGAATGTATTTCACATCTGGTTCTCTGAAAGAAGGTGAGTAATCCAAACTAAAGGTTTTGTACCTCACCGTCAGTGAAGGGGCAATGAATCGGTAATGCTGTTCAAATGAGGCTGCACTGCTGAAGTTGTTTTGCAGGTCGATGGTATTAAGCACAAAACCTGGTTGGATGTTAAAGTCCTTAGTAATCTTCCATTTCAAACTTGCGCGTGAATTGCTTTTATATCCACTTTGAGTAACTGCTTCTGATAGGGTAGGAACCGCTATATCGTAAGCCTGGTTGAGTGGGTTTTTATAAAAAGTAAATAGGGCATTTTCATTGTCCAGATAATTGCCACCAACAGCAAAACTTAGTGCTAATTCCTTGCTAATCGGTTCAGCATAGTTGGCATTTAAGTTCAGTCCAAAATTACGGATGTTATTATCTCTTAGTTGATCTGTTACACTATTTGAAGGCGGATTATAGAAATCATTCTTCGCCACATTAAAATTGTCATTAAGATTATCTCTTTTACTGGTGCCTATGGCAGCATAGAAAGTTCTTCCCGGTTTCTTAAAGTCTTTCCAAAAGTTACCGTTAAAATAATACTCTGTATTTGCTCCCCGCAATCTATTGTCATTTATGCCATTATTCAGTAAAATGCTATTAGCATCCCTGGTCTCCGTTTGTTGAAAACCATTGTTGCGAACAGTACGAAGAACAACAGAAGGCTCCAGTATGAGCTTGGTCAGCGTATCAATTTGCCATTCCGCCTTAGCACCAATGTTGTGGTTATAATTCTTATTGCGCTGATTGGAACTGGTTATGGTGTGTAATTTTTCAGTACCCAGATTTTGATTAGCATCAATGATCTGTTCAAGGGAGTTATCGATCGACCCAAAGAAATACTTACCGTTCACTTTTATCCCACTTTTGGTAAGTGTGTTAAAATTTGCACCAGCCCCGATTGAACGCTGTACTCCTGCAGAAGAGCCTCCAAATGAAATGTCATTTACAAAAGCAGCCCCATCACTGTTGGTATACATAGAATTAATGCCGCTTCTGGAAAATCCACCAATACGGGAAATCTCCCCAACATTAAAACCCGGTTTGTTCACATTATTCCCATAAGTCAGCAGACTTAATTGTGTAGTGTCTCTGAAAAAATTTAAGATGCCACCTGTTTCATACAACTCTTTTAGGCCGCCACCTGCATAAAGTTTACCAAAGGCACCCTGTTTAATAGCTTTCTTTAGCTTTAAATTGATTACCTGTGGTACATTTCCGGCTAATAGATCCGGGTCCTGTCTTTTGGCTTCCTGATCGTCAGTCACCTGAATTTTGTCTATGATATTTGCAGGTAAATTCTTGGTCGCAATCTGTTGGTCCCCTCCAAAAAACTCTTTTCCGTCAACCAATATCTTACTGACATCTTTACCGTTTACCTGTATACTGCCATTTGCTGCAACAGTTACGCCGGGAAGTTTTTTCAGTAAATCATCTACCACAGCAGTAGGAAGTGTTTTAAACGATCCGGCATTAAACTCAATAGTATCCTTTCGTACAATGATAGGGGGGCGTTCTGAATAGATAACCACCTCATTTAAAGCATTTGTTTTTACAGACATTCGTAGATTCCCCAGATCTATATTGCTGCCTGCCGTGGTAAAGGTAACCTCTTTACGTAAAACCAAATATTGCCAGGCATTTACCACAAGGCGATACTTTGTTCCAGCTTCCAGGTTTGAAATTTTGAACACACCTTTGTCGTCAGACAGTTTGTAGGTCGTTAAAACAGTGTCCTGCCCCTTAAAAACAGAAATTGTAGCATAATTAATGGTCATTTTTTGATTGGCGCTGTCAATCAGCACGCCGGTAAGGCTGCTTTTTTGGGCAAATAGGGTCACCGACGATAGTGCAAAAGCTATCGTTAATAAGTTTCTTTTCATAAAATTTCTAAATTTTAGGCAATAGGTTTCCTCTCACTTTTTAGTGATTTTTAAATTTTGTAGTAAATAATTGTTATTTGTTAAGTCTCAGGTATCTTACTTTTTGTATAAGTTTTATCTCGGTGAATCTCCAGTTGGACCAGGTTGGCCTATCGGTCCAGGCTCGCCAATGGGACCTGTTGGACCAGGACTTCCTTTAGGCCCGGAAGATTCTATTTTTACACGTAACTTAGACGATCGTGCCGCAACCTCCTCAGCTCTAATCCTGACCTCCTCGGCTCTTGTTTTAGCTGCATCTATTCTTATTTTGGCTTGGTCCAATCTTATCTTCGCTTCATCAGCTCTCGCCTTTGCTTCATCAGATCTAGCTCTGGTTTCGTCAGCTCTTATTCTTGCTTCTTCAGATCTTCTCTTATTCACCTCAGACCTCTTTCTGTCTTCTTCAAATCTCGCTTTCGCTTCATCAGATTTTATCTTAATCACTTCAGATTGTACAACGTTTGCTGTTGTCGGCTTCGAAGAATTACTTCTTTTAAGTTTAACCCTTTTCTTTGCCGGCCTGGGGTTCTGTTTTTTCCGAAGGTTTAATGTGTCGGTCTGTCTTGGTTCAATTATATGTTTCTCCGCAGGTGTAATCATGCCATCAGGGGCCTTACTTACACTTTTTGAGCCAACTGACGAAAAAGCTGCGGTCAGCACAACAGCTGTTACCAAACAAACAGTCAACAAGCTTTTTTCAATGCCGCTCAAAGTATGGTTATCATTTGAAACCATCCGTCTCACACGTCCAACTAAACTATTTCTGTTGGCAGCAAGCATCATTGCAAATCGCTGATTTACCTGAAACTGCTGACAAGAAAGCAAAGCATTAATATAAACTGTTTTATTCTGTTTAGTGGCTATCACCATGTCATCACAGCAGTTTTCCCTTTCTGCTTTAATCAGCGTTGATATCCATAAAACTGCCGGATTAAAGAAAAATATAAGCTCCAGAAAGTTTTGCAATACATTAACCAGGTAATCCCTACGGCGAATATGACTTAACTCGTGAAGTAAAATTACCTCCACCTCGGCAACCGATAAATTAGCCAGTAAGCCAACCGGAAGTAAAATCAGCGGTTTTAAATGACCAAGAACCATTGGTATTTTTGCAATCCCAGATTCAACTACAGTGATTTTATTTTTAATCTCCAATATCTCACACAAATAACTGACCTTATCTTCCCAGTATTTCTCTATTGGTATCAACTGTTCGCGCTTCAGACGATACAGGTTATAAAATCCTACACCAAGCCTGGTAAATTTGATACAAATCATTAAAAACCAAACAAGCACGATGATTTCTGCTCTTGAATTCAAATATTGATAGCCGTAAAAAAGAATATTGTTCTCACTTGGGTCAATTGTCTGATTATATACGTCGTTAATCCCATCTGGAGCAGTCAGATGGAAAAGTAAGATCAAGCCTGTGGCCAAAGTAAACATCAAAAGATATCCTGTCAGTAATCTATACCTTAACCTGGAACTCGACTTCCGTGTAAAAATGATAGTTAAACCAGTAACCACTGAAAGTACCAGACCTAACCACAAAGATTGTAGTAAAGTATCGCAAATTGCTTGTATCAGTTGATGTTTCATATTAAAAATGATTAATTAGTTATTCCTCATTAATTTTGTTTAACAGATTTCTAATCTCATCTACATCCTCTTTTGTGGTGTCCCCGTTTCCTAGTAGTTGTACTACCAGCTTACTCGCAGAACCATTATACATCGCGTCTACAAATTTCTTTAAGAGGTGACGCTTTGTTTTCTCTTCGTTTTCTGTAACATGATAAATATGTTTTACCGCGCTTTCATCTCTTTTCAGGATTTTCTTTTCGGCCATGATTTGCATCAGCTTCAAAGTAGAAGTATAGTTGATTTCCCTGTGTTCATTTAATTTGTCATTTACAAATCTAACTGACGACGGACCATATTCCCATAATACCTGGAGTATTTCAAGTTCTGATTTAGTAGGTTCAATTTTGCTATTTTCAGTTTCGGATGGTGCTTTCATAAATCTAATGTAGGAATTTTTTCGTACGAAACAATAGGTAGTGTTATTTTTATTTTTTGCACGTCCAAATCAACCCGCTATAATGTCTATTTTGGCCTATGCCAGGTAGCATAATTGCCTGTAAATTTGATTAACCATTAAAGATTAATTAAATAACTATGAAAACATCCGATTTCACTACCTCCATATTGGTAGGTCAAACACAGAAAGAAGTTTTTGATGCAGTAAACAATCCTCAAAATTGGTGGCCGGGAGAAATTATCGGCAGATCAGAAAAAATTAATGATGAATTCACTTATCGCTATAAAGAATTTCATTATTCAAAACAAAAGATAGTAGAGATGGTGCCCGATCAGAAAGTAATATGGTTGGTTACTGAAAGTGCACTTAACTTTACTGAGGATATAAATGAATGGACGGGTACAAAAATCATTTTTGAAATCTCAAACGAAGGAAATAAAACCAGGTTAAAATTTATCCATCAGGGGTTAGCTCCTGAAGTAGAGTGTTTTGAGGCCTGTTCAAGTGCGTGGACTCAAATTGTTCAGCAAAGCTTATTCAGTTTGATCACAACGGGTCAAGGGCAAGAACTTAAATTAGCTTAAATGTTTGAAAAACAGTAAATTTATAAGAAGCAAAAGTCTAAATACTCAATTAAAATCCAAAAAACATGAAACTTAAAAGTTTAGCCGTGGTACTATGTTTAATCATAGGTAGCCAAATGGCAAAGGCGCAAGTAACAGTAGCCGATCTGGTAAAGGAATGGGAGCGGTCAAAAGCTTATACTAAGGAATATCTGGATGTAATGCCAGAAAGTGGTTATGCTTTAAAGCCCACCCCAGAAATGCGATCTTTTGCCGAGCAGGTATTACACCTGGGAGATGCTAATTATGGTTTTGTTTCGGCTGTTACAGGTACTAAAAGTCCGGTTGGACAAGGGGAGCTGGAAAAAACCAGTGATAAATCCAAAGCCAATGTGAGCAATTTGGTGCTGGCCAGTTACGATTTTGTGATCGATAATATAAAAAAGATGACCGATGCTCAACTTGATGAATCCATCAAATTGTTTGGGAAATTCGATATGACTAAAAGATTGGCTTTGGCTAAGGTTTTTGAACATCAGGCACACCACAGGGGGCAAACAACGGTATACCTTCGACTGGCAGGCGTTAAGCCACCACAAGAAAAGCTGTTTTAGTAATTAATTAGAATACGTCGTCATCTCGACGGTAGGAGAGATCTCTTGTTCATATATAGTTCAAGAGATCTCTGATAATTTATCCAGGTGATCAAGCCAGCTTTAGAAAATGCTTAGAATCGCCAACTGGAACATCAAACTGATCTTTTTCTAGTGCCAGAAACAATTCTTCAGCAACTTCTTCAGGAGGGATGCCATTTGCACCACCTATTTCCGCCGAAAATTCTGTATTTACCAGGGGAGGGTATACTTCATATATCTGAACGTTTTTCTGCTCTTCATAAGTATCTCTCAAGGCAGTAGTGTAACTGTGCAATGCGGCCTTTGTAGCACCATAAGTTGGCAGAAACTTGTGGCTTCTAAAAACTGCAATTGATGAGACATTTACAACGGCAGCCTCTGTTTTTTGTACCAGGTGTGGTAATAACAATTCTGTAAAGTGGATTACACTAAAGTAATTTGTGTTCATTTCTATAACAGCCTTCTCGTGTGCATTTAAAGTTTCATTCAAAAGATAACTAAAGGCCGCACCTGCGTTGTTAATAATGATGTTCACTTCCGGATGATTTTCCTTTAATTCTGTAGAGATGCGGATTCTATCTGCCTCTAATGATAAATCGCCTTGTATTGCAATGGCATTATCTAAATGTTTTAACGCATTTTGTAAACGTTCTTCATTGCGTCCATTGATGATTATTTTATTGCCCGCTGCACTTAATTTTTTAGCGATAGCTAATCCTATTCCAGCGCTTCCACCACTAATGAATACTGTATTTCCTGTTGTTTTCATGTTTAATAATATTTAAATTATACTTTTTGGTCTATTTTATAATATACTTTTTAGTCTATTTTAGTGTAAAAAAATTATAGAGCGTATTGTTCTAATTCAGCCTTCAAACTTTTGATCAGCCCCTGCATGGGTTTAGTTGTATCCATAACTCTGCACATTACACCTGCACCTTCAACAGCAGCTACCATTTTAAAAGCAAAGACAACAGGATCAAGGTTATTTGAAAATTCACCACTATCAATTCCTTCCTGAAGTAGGGCGGTAATTTCTTCCTGACCGGTTCTAAACACTTTAGCTACTTTTTGTTTTATACCAGGGTAATTGTCATCAGTCTCTACAGCAGTATTAAATATTGGGCATCCTCCAGCAATGTAGGTTTGGATAGGATTTTTATAGAAATCCATAAATGCAAATACTTTCCCTTTTACTGTCTTGCCTTTTGATATTTCAGTTCTTACTTTATCTGAAATCATCTTAAGTGACAAGTCGATAACTTGTTCAGAAAGATCTTCTTTGTTTTCAAAATGACCGTACAAACATCCCTTTGTAAGTTTAGTGGCCGCAAGCACATCATCTATACTCACACCCGAAATGCCCTTCTCATTATACAGAGGGGCTGCGGTTTCGAGTATGAATTGTTTTGTTTTTTCGGCTTTTGTAAGCATGGTATTTTATAATTACACCACAAATATACTAAAAGGTATATTTTTCAAGCAAATTAAATCAATAAAAAGACATAAATATGTTTAATTATAAATAAGTGTTTTAAATTTTAAATGGCGCCACTCCAAAAACCTTTAGAGTGGCACATAAATTAGACAATATTTCCTTCTATTTTAAGCACAAACGCACTGTTTCCAGGTGCCTGTTGCGGCAGGTCTATTTTTAATCCTTCGGCTGTCTGCTGAAAAGAAAGTGCCTTGTGTTGCCCTATCAGACTTACTTTTTCTACTTTTCCGGTGCCTTCAGATAACGTTTTGATAATTGCCTTCTGATCTGCTGGCCATCCTAATAAAGTTGCATAAAGGATATTTCCTTTGGTCACAAACCTGATGTCCGAAGATCCGAAGGGTTTGCCTTTGCCTTCATTAAAGCCCTGAGCGCTTAGAGGGGCTGCAGATTCCATTGCCGGTCCTTCGCCGAATACTTTCCATGGCCGGGTACCGTAAATGCTTTCGCTATTAATCTGCATCCAGGCGGCAATCTCTTCAACAACAATGCGTTCTTTTTCATCTATAGAGCCATCACCCCTTAGCGGAACGTTGAGCAGAAGATTCCCATTCTTGCTAACCACATCTATCAAGGTATGGATAACTGTCTTAGATGATTTATAATGATTGTTATCATAAATCCTGCGGTCATAGTGCCAGGCGCCAATACAGGTATCGGTTTGCCACGGAAGCGGCTCTATGGTATTGCTTTGGCCTCGTTCAATGTCCCACACCATACACTTGCGCTGCTGCTCGTCCAGTATCTTGCCATTAATTACAGCTTTCAACTTTCCATGCTTTTTGATACTCTTATTGTATAAATGTGCTGCAATGCGCAGCCCGGCATCATTTACTGGCCACAATGGAAGTACCGTGTCATCGAAATAAACCAGCTCCGGTTCATATTTATCTATCAGGTCTATAGTACGATTGTAAAAGTTTTCACAATAAGCTTTGCTTGGCTGGCATACCCCATTACCCCAGTTCCACTGCCCATGAATGGCTCCGTCGTTTTGGCTGTTTTCGCTAAGAGGATGGTTTTGCGCATACAATTCCTGTGGATCATAACCTTTCCACCATTTGTCTGTTCCATCGGCAGCAGCAAGTTTCCCGTCGTAAGGTATTCCTGCCATAGGGCCTGATTTATCTGATCTTTGCGCAGTTTCGTACCAACTCCAGGCATGAGCTGCATGCACACTTACACCCAGCGGTAAACCTTGTTTTTTAGCTGCCTTTGCCCAGCCAGCCATTAGATCTTTTTTTGGCCCTATTTTGGTAGCATTCCAGCGTTGATGCTTACTATCGAAGAGATCAAAATTATCATGATGGTTTGCAAGAGCCATAAAATACTTCGCTCCGGCCTTTTTATACAAGGCCAAAAGTGCATCCGGATCCCATTTTTCGGCTTTCCACTCATTTATCACATCCTTGAATCCGAATTTTGAAGG
This sequence comes from uncultured Pedobacter sp., assembly GCF_946479715.1. The sequence continues at coordinate 14,553 of NZ_CAMLHF010000087.1, forward strand.
ATGTCCATATTTTTCACAGTGGTATTTATACTGATCGGTGCCCTCCTGGTACATGCCCCGCGCGTACCAATCCCCTCGTTCTGGCTGACACTGAGGACCCCAGTGTGCCCATATCCCAAACTTGGCATCCCTAAACCAATCAGGAACCTGGTATTGCGCCAGTGAATCCCAGGTGGGTTGGAATGGGCCAATCCTGCCAATTGATGATGCGCCATTTAGATAAGAATATCCATACAAACGGGAAGCATATAGTGATGCCAGTCCCGCAATACCGCCCTTGATCAGTGTTCTTCGTTTCATAGTGTGATGTTAGCTGATTAACATTAATGTTTATACTGGTTATAGGTTTACCTCAATCTATGATCAGAGGTAAACCAAAAGTACAAGGCTTATACTTGAATATAGTAGACAAAATCAGACTAAATTTTGACTATAACGGACTTATTGAATTTTACTATATTCGCTAATATGATCAAACGTATACTAACTCATAACTTTTCTTTGCTAAACATTGATCACGTTAGGCTTGACTCTCGTTGGAATTACACAAACGTGATCAGTCCTTATCACCGGATATATTATATAACCGAGGGGGAAGGGTGGATTTCTCATTTCGAAAAGAAGCTGAAGCTCGAAACAGGATACTTATACATCATTCCCAGTTTTACCTTGTGTAACTTGACCTGCGACAGTTTTCTGGATCAGTATTTTGTGCAATTCTTTGAGGATTCTTCTGATGGGATATCGCTTTTTGCCGACAATAGGTCTATATTTAAGGTTCCGGCAAAGGAGATTGATCTTGTCAACTTCGAGCGGCTCGTCCATATCAATCCCGGACGCGGGATCAATCGGTCAGATAATCCCAGAATATATGAAAAGGATGTTTATTATAAGGAATATCAGCAACTCAACAATCAGCAAACTGCTGCTCAATTTTTAGAAACTCAGGGTATATTGCTTCAGCTGATTTCCCGATTTGCGCAGCCAGAAATCATTGCCCAAAAAGAACGACAACACATTCCAGTAAAGATTCTGGATACCATAAGCCATATTGTGGTCAGTTTGCATTTACCACTTTCAGTTAAATTACTTGCCGAGAGGGTTCATCAAAATCCAGAGTATTTCTCCAGACTTTTTCAGCAATACACAGGCTCGCGTCCCCTTGCCTATATTACTGAAAAGCGTATCGAGCGTGCCCAGTATTTAATCATGACAAGCACCTCCAAATATACCGAAGTAGCAGAGATGACCGGATTTGAAAGCCTTTCCCATTTTTCACGGACATTTAAAAAAATCACTGGAATGAATCCCGGAGTGTATAAAAAGAGAATGGATAAATAATTTCATCAACAGGATCAAGGCTAAGTGTAATATCGTAACCCTGAACGGTGAAAGCTGCTGTAATGGACTTCTCTTTCTCTGTTATCTGAGTGATTTGTGTCATTTCATTACCCGTTGAATCTTGAACAGTGCCGGTTAACTTGCCACCTTTCCTTTCAATAACAAAGGTCATTTTAGAATCACCATTGGGTGTGCCTCCGAAAGGTTTGATGATTATTGAAAATGAAGGTATACTGGATGTTTTAGCGAATACTTAAATTCATGCTATGGCCAACTCGTCATCTCGACGGTTGGAGAGATCTCTTGAACAGCACTGGCAAGAGATCTCTCCTGCAGTCGAGATGACGACGGTTTTAAGACGACTGTTTTAAGATAATAGCTTTAAACAATCTGTCATTGGTAATTTATTAAGATTCCCTCCCAATCCATTATTTTTAATAGTTTTGGGATTTGTAAAACCACTTTTAAACCAACCACTTTGAAAAAGATCATCCTATTGGTTTTGTTAACCACTGTGCTAAACTTTTCATTAACTGCCCAAAGCAAGGTCAAAATATATAAGTTATCGGCTCATGGTATAAAACCTAACACTGGAAAAAACACCACACCGTTGCTCACATCATTACTTAAAGAGATCAAAAATAAAATCTCTGATCTCGATAAAGTAGTTATTCAGTTTGAAAAAGGCAGGTATGATTTTTATCCGGAAGGTGCCGTTAAGCGAGAATATTACATCTCCAATCACGATCAGGATAACCCAAAAACAGTGGGTATAGAAATAGCAAAATTTAACAATATTACCCTTGTAGGGAAAGGTACTGACCTAATGTTTCACGGGCGTATGCTTCCTTTGGCATTGATTGAAAGCAGCAATGTGAAAATAAAAGACCTCAATATAGATTTTAAAAAACCTCAGATTGCCCAGGTAAAGGTAATTACAAATGATACCATAGCAGGTAGCATCGTATTCGAAACGGCACCGTGGGTAAAATATAAAATAAAAGACAGTACTTTTTACAATACAGACGAAGGATGGGAAATGCAGCCGACATCGGGTATCGCCTTCGAAAATGGTACTAAGCATATCATCTTCAATAGCGGAGATATTAAAGTGGGCACCAAAAGTGTTAGTGAGGTTTCGCCCGGCAAAATCAAGGCACACCACTGGAAGAATAAGAAACTAATTCCGGGAACGGTAATCGCCATGAGAAGCTGGCATCGCCCTGCTCCGGGTATTTTTGTTCACAAGGGCAAAAACATCAGTTTCGAAAATGTAAAAGTCCATTACGCAGAAGGAATGGGCCTTTTGGCACAGCTCACAGAAAACATCTATATGGATGGTTTTGGCGTTTGTTTGAGAGGGAAAAACGATCCGCGATATTTCACTACCCAGGCCGATGCAACCCATTTCTCTGGGTGTAAAGGAGAAATTATCTCTAAAAATGGTTTATATGAGGGCATGATGGACGACGCTATTAACATCCATGGAACCTATCTTAAAATAACACAAAAGCTAGACGATCATACGGTGATTGCCAAGTATATGCATGAGCAATCTTATGGTTTTGATTGGGGAAACACACACGATACTGTACAGTTTATACAGTCTAAAACCATGGAGCTATGGGACGCAAAGAATGCAATAGCATCCATCAAACCTATATTGGTTAATAATAATGATCCGATTAAGGAATTTAAAATTGAATTTACCAAAGCACTAGACCCCGCGGTTGATCCTTCAAAACAGGATATTGGAATCGAAAATTTAACATGGACACCATCGGTTGTTTTTACGGGTAATACTATCCGCAACAATAGAGCAAGAGGAGCATTGTTCAGTACACCAAAACCTACACTTGTAGCCAATAATCTGTTCGATCATACTTCAGGATGTGCGATATTGCTATGCGGCGATAGCAATGGTTGGTATGAAACCGGATCGTGCAGAGACATTACCATTCGTGATAACAAGTTTGTTAATGCATTAACAAGCATGTACCAGTTTACCTCTGCGATAATCTCCATTTATCCAGAAATCCCTGATCTCACGAATCAAAAGAAGTATTTTCACTCAGGTATAAGGATACAGAATAACCAGTTTGATACCTTCGATCAACCTATTTTATATGCGAAATCTGTAGACGGACTTGTTTTTACGGGCAATAAAATTCAGACCAACAAGGAGTATCCGGCATTCCACAGCAATAAGAAACGCTTTCTTTTTGAACGTGTAATAGGGGCGAATTTTAGTGATAACAAAGTTGATGGAAAGCCAATAGAACCGCTTGAGAAGTAAGGGGTTACTTATTTATCAAAATCAGTTTTTTAGCCTCTTCCAAAACCTCGTCTTTACCGGTTTTTATGCCATCAATAGTTGGTTTTACTACCTTGTTAATTTTCACTCCAACACGCTGAGCATTCGTGCCGTCTGGATAATATACACCTAAACCTGAATACCAGGTTGTAATGGCACCGGGCAAAGAAATAGGAGTAACGTTGCCATCAGCACCAGCAGACGAGCTGCCTATAACAGTTGTGTTTGGAGCACTTTGTAGAGCCATTGTAACAAATTCTGAATTACTCTGCGTAGTTTCATTAACAAGCACTACCACTTTCCCCTTATAATAATCTGTTGTTTTAATCCCGGTTTTAGCAAATTCCTCATACATAAACATACCAGGATTGCTGATGGATCGGCCAGTAAATTTTGCAAAAGCACTGGAGTCTGGTTTGAAATAGGCAACAAAGGTGTGCTCCATTTCATCAACCGGATAGCCACGCATGTCTATGATAATCCCTTTTGTGTTCTTAAATTTCGTTTTTATGCTGTCTAACATAGTGTTTTTATAAGCGCCACAATAAACGTAGCCAATTCCATTATTTATTAACTGGTACGCAGGTTTATTAGATTGCAGGTAAACATCATTCACTTTGCTTATTTCTAAGCCTTGCTGAACCACAGTCATGGGTACACTATCTCGAATAATTTGTAGGTTAAAAGTGCTGTCGATACCTCTTCTAAGATAAACACTAGTCATATCTCTCAAAGCAGTGCCGCGGTTTGAGGCCGGTGTAATGGGTAGATATTTATTAATCAAAGACTGTACTTTCGCTCCGTTAATAGCAGTTATGATATCCCCATGGGTTAAATTTTTACTAGCATCAAAGGTTTCTTTGAGGGGGCTTGTAACTATTAGCTGATCCTCCACAAATCCGGCATCAAAAGGCAATCTATATCTTCCCAAATCTTGTTCGCGAACCTCACTTTCAATAAATGCATGTGAATCGTGGATGCTTGCAATTAGTTTAACCATTGCCTTTACGTAGCTGTGTTCATTGTCGGCTTTAATTACCTGAGGGATAAAAGCAGGAAGCATGGTATCCCACTTCTCAGTCGTCAACTCTCTATTTGGACAAAAGTATTGAATCATACTCCAGTACCGATAAAGCGCCAATAAGCGTAAACCTGCATCAGGATACCTCTTGTCCGTGTATTTGTTTTCATGCAAAAAAGAACTGTTTCTTATATTAATCAGACCACCTACATAATAATGCGTTGTGATGTTTGTGTTCTTTAAAATGTAATCCAGTTTGGCCGAAAGTGTTTTGCTAAAGGTTTTGTTCTTAAATAAGCTTCCGTAATCAGGTCTAACGGCAATGCTGGCAAGACTAGGCTGTGTTTTGCAACCTGCGCAGGGCGGAACTTTACCTAATTTATCAACCCATTTTTCCATCGCCTGCGATACCTGTATATCGGTACTGCAGTTAAGAATCTCAGGCAATACACGGAATAGTTCAGCATCCCAGTTATAATCACCATTGGCTATTGCAGGATGATGGTATTTTAAAAAGCCCCATAATTCGCCCAGTAAGCTTAAGTTTTTTTGAGTGAAAGGGGTTAAAGAAATGGTATCTATTCCAGAACTTTTATTTAATAGCGTGTCTTTTAGAGCTTGGTATATATTAGCTTGTTGTTCCTGCGCTTCATCTATTGGCTTTTCGTCAAGATATAGGCGCAAGCTATCAACCCAGACTGTTCCTTTGCCAGCCAGCACCGCACCAACATTTATGGCTACTATTTCCCGGCCGTCATAAGGTAACTGGATCATAAACTCTTTCCAGTCATTTGTGCCTGTTAAAGCCGGATTCTCTGAATTTTCGTAGCCCACACTTTTTCCATTGATGCCATCTGTGCGCATCCAGATTCCTGCAAAACCATCAGTTACGTTTTTGGTTTTTAGATTCCCAACTAGCATCAGTTGTTTTCCCTTAAATCTTTTGTTTATTTTAAAGTTTATGCCCCCGTAATCAGCGCCTGCACTGTCGGTAATAGAAATGGCATATTTTCCTTGCAGTTTAATCGCACTATCTAGTTTTACAATGTACGGGCTCTGGGTTTTTAATCTTAGATCCCAACCCTGTGGATTTCCTTTGTTGTCTAATACTTCAAAGTTGCCGTTAAACTTGTTTTGTGCCTGTGTTAATGCGCTGCATAACAGTAGTATGGTAAAAAGAGAGCGTTTGATTCTTATCATAAATCTAATTTAAAGAATTAAGAATTCACTACTATATTTTACAACCAAATTTAACTTTTTTTAACCTAGTAAAAGGCTCCTTACCAACCAGGATTACAGCCACTAATAAACCCCTGCGGGGAAATGTGGGAGGAGAACTTACTCCGTAAACGATAGTTATGAAAAGTTTAATTAACGCGCTCAAAACTCGTTAAGTGGAACTTCTGATGGATGGTATATTACATCATTATTTTGAATTCAGTCCATTGACCACTACTTTGTAAAGAAAATTTAAAATCATGATTATATAGTATTTCTCTTGTTAACATTAACCCGATTCCCTGACCATTCTTTGTTGTGCTGAAGAAGGGTGTAAAGAGCATATGACTGACTTCATTTGAAATTCCAGGACCGGTGTTCCCAATTGAAATTATTTTAGCAGATGCTAAGATTTGGATACGTATTGTTCCCGATTCATTCACCGCTTCTATTGCATTTTTCAGAATATTAATGAATACCTGTTCCAATTGCTGGTAATCAGCAAAAGCCTCAAAAGTTAAATCCTCAACCTCCCATAGCCAGGTCACCTCTTTTTTCCTGGCTTCAGGTTCCATTAACAAAACCACCGAACGAATCAGGGAGTGTAATTCTACATCATGCCGAATAGGTTCGGGAACCCGGATTACCCTTGCGAAATTTGACATCAAACTGCTTAAGCCGTTGTTACGGCTTATTGAAATATTTAAAGCCGCCTCATAGTCTTCCTGATCCTCATTCTCCAATTGATATTTATAATTCAAACAACTGTTTAAGATTGAATTGATGGCACCAATTGAATTGTTTACCTCATGCGACATCATCTTAATTACCTTTTCATAGGCATTCTTTTCCTTAATGTAGATTTCACGGGTTAGCTCTTCAATCATAATAAAAGTCCTTGAATATCCCAGGTCTGTAAACGTTGCCTTATGGCATTTATAAGATTTTAGTCCATTTAGGTTAACCACCTTAGGATCATTAACCTCCAGATCTATTAAATCTTCAGCCAACCTGCCAGGAACTTCATTCAATGGTTTACCTAAAAACTTATCCTCCAATAATCCAAACATTTCCAATGCTGCTGAATTTGCAGTAGCAATATTTCCATTAAAGTCAAAAATGATGATCCCGGAAGGAGAGGCTTCAATAAGTTTTTCCAGAAAAGAGCTTTTTTCAACCTGTAGCAATCGTTCATGCCTTAACTGATCGATCATCAGATTATACACATAAATCAGTTCATCCATCTCCTGATGGCCAATGCTATTTAGCTTGGCACTGAAATCTTTGTCTTTTAGGGTTTCAATTCCTGATGAGATCGTATCAAAAGTTTGGCTTATTGATTTATAAATCCAGTATGTAAAAATCATCGAGATAAAAAGTAAAGCTTC
>NZ_CAMLHF010000088.1 GCF_946479715.1 uncultured Pedobacter sp.
TACGACATCTGTGGTAGTGACTGGAGTTCAGACGTGTGCTCTTCCGATCTATAATTTTTATAACAATGGCGATATGGCTTTCCAGATTATGCCCAATCAAACCATTACCACTACCCGCCAAGGTGAGCCTTTTGGATCATTTTATGGATATAAAGTACTGGGTATATTTCAAAACGATGCTGAAGCCGCAAAACAAAAAGTTGGAGGAATCCCTGCACACGCGGGAGATCTTCAATTTCAGGATCTTACAGGTGATGGTGAAATTACCGATAAAGATCGTCAGATCATAGGTAATCCCAATCCTAAACTGGTTTATGGAGCAAACATCCGTTTAAATTATAAAGGTTTTGATGTTGCATTTTTATTTAATGGAGTGGCAGGAGTAGATCTGTTCAATGGAGTTAAAGCCTACGAAATGCGTCCTTTTGCTGATGGAAACACCTCGCCGAAAGTATGGGGTGCATCATTTCTTAATGGAAATGGAATAACCAAACAACCAAGACTAGGTGTGGTTAATGCCGATGGTAGTTTCTCCTTAGATCCAAATGGAAATTACAGCTCTGTAAACAGCTACTTTGTCGAGAAAGGTGATTACCTCAAATTAAAAAACTTGCAGGTTGGGTACACTTTCTCCAATAATCTGCTACAAAAAATAAAGGTGCGCAGTGCAAGGATATTTGTAATGGCTAATAATGTATTTACCATAACTAACTATAGCGGATTAGACCCCGAACTGGGTGCATCTTTTTCTCCTTCAGGATATTCGGGTGTAACTGCCAGAGGTATAGATGTGGTAAGTCAGTATCCTCAAACCCGTATTTATTCATTTGGAGTTGATGTTAATTTCTAACCAGATAAAATTAAACAAGATGAACAAGTCTATATATACCTTACTTCTGGCCGCAGCACTAATCGCCGGATGTAAAAAGGACCCCGATATGGTTGGCCCTTCAGATCAGGTTTCTACAAATTCCTATCCTAAAACAATTGCCGATCTCAATACAATTTTAAACCCGGCATATGGAAATTTAAAAAGCACAGGCTTATATGGTTTCGAGCTGATGCCAAAAGCACTTGAAAATTCCGTTCATGCGGGTGATGCAAATTATAATGGGGATGGGGCATGGAACGAAATGACCGCCAATAATTTAAGCCCAAATAATGGTAAATCAACAAACGCATGGGTTGCCTTATATGCCGGCGCAGGAGCTTGCAACACCGCACTTGAAGCAGCAGATTTCTTCGAAAAAACTTATGCCAATGGCTCACAAAAAGCCGAAATAGATGCTGTCCGCGGACAAGCTAAGTTTATGCGTGCTTTTTATTATTTCCAGCTAGAAGCGCTGTTTGGCGAAGCCTACATTAAAATTGGTGGAATTAATGAAAATAAAATGGGTGTACCCATTTATAAGGCAGTGCCTAAAAGTGTAACTGAAACACAACAACCCCGTGCTACAACCAAAGAAGTTTGGGATTTTATAAAATCTGATCTTAAAGATGCAGCAGCCTTACTTGATAATAAAGTATGGCCAGGGTCAGAAATAGGAAGAGCAAATGAATGGTCTGCAAAAGCACTTCTGGGAAAGGTTTACGTTTTTACAGAAGACTGGGCTAACGCAAAAACCACCTTGCTTGATGTGATCAATAATAGTGGAAAAACCCTAATGCCGTTTGCAAAATATAAAGATGCCTTTAACGGAAACACCGCAAATGAATTCAATGAAGAATCACTATTTGAAATGAACGTTGATGCCGACAATAAAGGTAATTACGGCCCATGGGGAAACATTCCAAACGCATCTACATTAAACGGTGTGATCTGGTCTCCGTATATTTTAAGCCTTACAGGAACCGAAACCGGCTCCAGACCTTTAGGATATGGAGGTAACCTTGGTGTGCACGACAAAAATATAACACGCTTTGGTTACCCGCTTGGATATTATACCCTGGTTAACAATCCTAATTTCGACAATAGTAAACCTGCCAGCTTTAGCAATCTAGCAAAGATCATGGATCCTGCCTATAGAACAAAAGCCGAAGCAGTAAGAACCAATAAAACTGCAGATCCTCGTTTATATGTAAACCTGGTACAGCCATGGCTTGATGTGTTGAACATCGATTGGGAGGGAGGACCCAGACAAAATGTGCCTGTTTCTAAACCAGATTATCTTGCAAGTGAACCCAATACCTATGGATGGGGCTTCAGAAAATATGCAGCAATTGATTATCATCTAAACATCGTTAATTATGACAAGTGGAACTGGTATTTTCTACGCATGGCGGATGTTTATTTACTTTATGCAGAGGCAAGTATAGGTTCCGGAGATGTTGCAACAGGACTCGAGTACATCAATAAAGTAAAACGCAGAGCATATGATCTGCCAATAAACTCGGCTTCACCAAGAGATTATACCTCTTTGTCGGCAGCAACACCTGCAATCAATGACCCGGTTTTAGGAACAAACCCGCTGCGTTACGAAAGATGGGCAGAACTTTTTCACGAAGGTCAGTGGTGGTTTGATGTTTGCAGATGGCGCTTAGGACCTCAGGAAGCTGCGTTTTATGGCAGGGCAAGAAACTTGTCAACTCCCTTAACTTTTAACGAAGCTAAAAGCTATTCATGGCCAATTCCATTATCAGAATTTAATTCGAATTCCAAAATCGCTGGTCAACAAAATCCAAATTACTAATCTTTCCAATAAATAACCGGGGTATACTATAAAGCCCCGGTTATCATAAATAAACCATCATAATGAAGAAACTACTGATCTGTTTAATCTCTGTTGCAATCGCAATAAATGTAATGGCCCAGAGCAACAACAATGCTGAAATAAACAAAGGTAAAGTGAAACTAAAGTTTGAACTGGATGAAAAGGGCAGACCAGGATATTCCCTCTATTTTGATGGTAAAACAGTGATTCAACACTCACTACTTGGCCTTAATCTGGTTGGCGATAGTGCATTCAGCAACCAGCTTGCAATAGTAGCAATAGAAAAAACAAGTGTTGATCAGCAATGGAATCCGGTATGGGGTGAGGTAAATACCATTAACGATAACCATGAGCAACTAACCGTAAAACTAAAACAAAAGAATAGCCCAAATAAATTGATAAACATTGTATTCAGGGTTTTTAAAGATGGTGTAGGATTTAGATATGAATTTCCAAAACAGCTAGGATTAAAATATTTTACGGTAGCCAATGAACTTACTGAATTTCATCTTACGGCAGACCATAAGGCATTTTGGATTCCTGCGGATTACGATACTAATGAATATAAATATACCACCAGCAGTTTAAGTAATATAGATGCTTTTGCAGTATCTAAAATAGCTACAGACATCGCCGTAAGGGTGGCCCCTGATCAGAATGGTGTACAAACTCCATTAATGTTAAAGTCGGCAGATGGGCTATACATCAATATTCACGAAGCGGCATTGATCAACTATCCCGCTATGCAGCTTCATGTAAATAAAGCCGATTTCAACCTTACTGCACAACTGGTTCCAGATGCTACAGGCAATAAAGCCTACCTTTATGCGCCATTTAAAACCCCTTGGAGAACCATATTGGTGAGCGATAAAGCTGCCGATATTTTGGCTTCAAAAACCATCCTGAACCTGAACGAACCTTCAGTAATAGAAAAAACTGACTGGATAAAACCGATGAAGTTTGCAGGTGTTTGGTGGGAATATCAAACCGGAAAAAGCACCTGGAGCTATGCAGATCGTGCTGACACTTTAGATGCCAGTGGTAATTTATTACCCAATGGAAAACATGGTGCAAATACCACTAACGTAAAAAAGTACATTGACTTTGCATCGGCAAATGGGCTGCAGGGCGTATTGGTTGAAGGATGGAACTACGGTTGGGAAGATTGGTTTGGAAACTGGAAGGAGAACGTTTTTAATTTCACCAAGCCATATCCGGATTTCGATGTAAGAGAAATAACGGATTATGCAGCTACCAAAGGGGTAAAAATGATTATGCACAATGAAACCTCAGGCTCGGCCACAGATTATGAACGTCAGCTAGATACAGCCTATAAATTCATGAATAAGTTTGGCTATCCGGCAGTTAAAACAGGCTATGTTGGAAAGATCATTCCCAGAGGTGAGCATCACGATGGGCAATGGATGATCAATCATTACGAAAGAGTACTTCAAAAAGCTGCAAAACACAACGTAACGGTAGATGCTCATGAAGCAGTAAGGCCAACGGGTCTGCACCGCACTTATCCCAATTTTGTAGCTTCTGAAGCAGGACGTGGTAATGAGTATAATGCCTTTAGTGATGGCAACCCGCCAGAACATGAAACCATACTACCCTTTACCAGACTAATGGGAGGCCCCATGGATTATACCCCCGGCATTTTCAAATTAAAAGGTTATGCGGCTGGTATGCCAACCCGACAAGTACATACCACTTTGGCAAAGCAGCTGGCGCTTTATGTTACTATTTACAGTCCATTACAAATGGCGGCCGATTTACCTGAGAATTACCAGGCTCACATGGATGCTTTCCAATTCATAAAGGATGTGGCTGTTGATTGGGACGATTCTAAGATCATAGAAGCAGAGCCGGGCGACTATGTAACCATAGCCCGTAAAGCCAAAGGAACTTCAAACTGGTATATAGGGGCAATAACCGACGAGAATTCCAGAACAGCTGTTATTCCATTAAATTTTCTGGATAAGGATAAAAAATATGTAGCAACCTTATACCTTGATGCCGATAATGCCGATTGGCAAAACAACCCAGAGGCTTATAAAATAACACAATATATAGTGAGCCCTAAATCAGTGCTTAAATTAAAACTTGCACAAGGTGGGGGAGCTGCGGTGAGCATAAGGCCATTACAAGCAAATGAAAAAGTAAACTTTAAACAGTATAAATAGAAAATGATAAGATCGTTCTGAATAATCCCGTCTTTTCTTTAAATTGGAAAAAATGTTCGGAATTATGCCATCACATACGTTGCCAATACTATCATCAATATTAGATAACGATTTTTATAAAATTACTATGCAGCAGGGGGTAATTCGTTTATTTCCTTCTGCAAAAGCACGGTATGCATTTATAAATCGGGGTAAGCACTCATTTCCAGATGGTTTTGCAAAAGCCTTAAGAGAGGCCGTAAATGAAATGGCCACATTAAAACTAAGCAGAGAAGAAAAACATTTTTTACAGATAAACTGCCCATACCTTGATCCTGTATACCTTGATTTTCTGGAGGGATACCGTTACAACCCGGAAGAAGTACACATTACACAAAACGGAGATCAGCTTGAGGTGCATGTAGAAGGCCTATGGTACCGAACCATTTTGTGGGAAGTACCATTAATGTCGCTCATTTGCGAGCTATTCTATGTCCTCAATGATTCCCAAAGGATCTCTAACGACGAGGTCATTAACCATACCAGAGAAAAAATTGAAAACTACCGACGTTTAGGTGTTACAGTAGCAGAATTTGGTACCCGTCGCAGATACTCTTATCAGGTACATAGATTGGTACTTCAGGCGCTTAGCCAATATGGCGATGGTTCATTTATAGGCACCAGCAATGTACATATGGCCATGATCCATAAAACAAAACCTATTGGGACCCATGCCCATGAATGGTTTATGTTTCATGCCGCACGTTATGGCTTTAAAATGGCCAATGCAACAGGGTTGGAGCATTGGGTAGCCGTTTACCGTGGCGATTTGGGCATTGCATTATCGGATACCTATACTACAGAGGTCTTCTTTAAACAGTTCGATAAAATGTTTTCGAAGCTGTTCGATGGTGTTAGGCACGATAGCGGCGATGCGCTGCTTTTTGCAGATAAAGTAATTTCACATTACAACAGCATGGGCATCGATCCAAGAACCAAAACTATAATTTTTTCTGATGGATTGAACTATGAAAAAGTTGCACGCATTGCTGATCATTGTCGTGATAAGATTGGAATGTCATTTGGAATAGGTACAAACCTTACCAACGATGCCGGTCCTGCAGCAATGAATATTGTGATAAAAATGACCGAGGCACAGCCAAAGGATGGGGAGTGGACAGAAGTTGTAAAGCTTTCTGACGAACACGGAAAGTACACAGGAACCGAACGCATGATCAATCTTGCCAAAACCATTCTGGAGATAGATTAGAAAAGAACAGCTTTACGCAACGAATTTGTTGCTATTACTTTAAGTCGCAGGAAATTATCTAGTTTTAGTAACTAAAATAAACTCAACACATGAAATCAAAAACTTTGTTTAACTGCTGCATGGCGGTTATTATCTTTACTATTGGTAGTTCAATGCAATCGATTGCTGCTGCCCCTCCAAAACAATTTTATCAAATAACGGTATATCACCTTAAAACCAAAGCTCAGGAAGAAAGGGTAGATAAATTCCTCTCAGAAGCTTATGTTCCGGCGGCTCATCGTCTAGGTGTTAAAACAGTAGGTGTATTTAAATCTGCAGATATAGATACTGCTATCGATAAAAAGATCTATGTATTTCTTGCTTTTCAATCACTAAAACAGTTTAGCGAGGTGTCTCAATTGCTTTTAAAGGATAAAGAACTGGCAACAAAAGGAGCTGACTATGTAAATGCAGCTTATAATGATGCCGCTTTTGTAAGAAAAGAAAACATCATTTTAGAGGCATTTGCAGGAATGCCAACATTAAAGAAACCAGTATTTAGTAATGCCAAGAGTGAGCGTATTTACGAATTACGCAGCTACGAAAGTGCCTCTGAAAAGCAACATGTTAATAAAGTTCAGATGTTTAACAATGAGGAAGTTGAAATATTTGATCGTATAGGTAGCCAGGCAGTATTCTATGGTGAAGTTTTGGCTGGTAGCCGTATGCCAAACCTAATGTATTTGACTACTTACAGCGATAAAAAATCAAGAGACGAACATTGGAAAGTTTTTGGTGCCGATCCAAAATGGAAACGTGTATCAGCTTTGCCTGAATATCAGAATAACGTTTCAAGAAACGATACTCAATTTATTGTTCCTACGGACTATTCTGACTTTTAAACTTTATGAATATAAAACATACAGTTTTACTGATTATGTTACTGTTTGCAAGTAGTGTATTTGCACAAAGTAAACACAGTAAAACATCGCGGTTTAAAAGCTATAAGGGTTTAATTATGGCTGGCTATCAAGGCTGGCATAATGCTGCGGAAGATGGTGCTGGCCGTGGCTGGTACCATTACCAATCTAAAGGAAAATTTGAACCTGGAAGTACAAATGTTGACTTATGGCCCGAAACAAGTGAGCTAAAAAAGGTATACCAAACATCTTTCGTACATGCTGATGGCAGTCCGGCCTATCTGCCAAGTGCCCACGATGCATCAACTGTCGAAACTCATTTTAAATGGATGAAAGATTACGGACTGGATGGCGTTTTTATGCAGCGTTTTGTAGCAGAGATAAGGGGGAAATCTGGTCGCAATCATTTCAATACTGTACTTGGAAATGCTTTAAAGTCCTCGCAAAAATACGGACGGGCAATCTCTGTAATGTACGATTTGTCGGGTACAAGAGATAGTGTTGACGTGCCGGTGCTAATAAACGATTGGAAAAACCTGGTCGACAGTATGAAAATAACCAGCCAGGGAAATAATCAAACCTATTTATACCATAACGGAAAGCCACTTGTAGTTTTGTGGGGAGTTGGATTTGGAGATAACCGGAAGTACACACTAAAGGATGTCGCAAAAATGGTCGATTTTTTAAAGAATGATCCTGTATACGGCGGATGTTCAGTAATGTTAGGCGTACCCACTTACTGGCGCGAATTTGGAAATGACACAGAGAAGAACTCATTGCTTCATGAGATCATAAAAAAAGCAGATATCATTCATCCCTGGACCATTGGCCGATATGGCAATGAAACTGCATACAATAAATATGCAGAGGTTCAAAAAGGGGATATAGCCTGGTGTAAGCAAAATAAGCTCGATTATGTTGGAGTTGTTTTTCCGGGCTTTAGCTGGCACAATATGAATCCAAAATCGCCATCTAACCAAATTCCAAGAAACAGGGGCAAGTTCTTTTGGAAGCAACTCTCTACCGCTATAAAAAACGGAGCCGAGATGCTTTATGTAGCCATGTTTGATGAAGTAGATGAGGGAACAGCTATTTTTAAAATATCTAAAAATCCCCCGGTTGGCGCAAGTACATTTGTAACCTTCGAGGAAGATATTCCTTCTGATTACTACCTGTACCTTTCGGGATATGCTGGTAAAATGCTTAGAAAACAAGTTCCTTTCAGAGAAGATGTTCCTTTACCGCCAAAGCAAAAATAATTTTCCTAATTTTCCACGGATAATTAATCAGATCATCAAATGAAGGTTGCGTTAAATAGAAAAGGTTTTGCATTGTGTTTTTTATTGCTGGCTAATAGCATATGTTTTGCTCAGAAAAAGGTTAAAAAGCAGGGGGTCAGCGATAGGGCCTTCTGGCTACAGCAAATGGATAAGATGGTAAAACCCGTGCTCTACGATCTTTCTAATGATAGTCTGAGAATAAAAATGCCACAGGTAACCTCTAATACCACAGATAATAAGGAACAACGAATACAAGTGCAATATCTCGAAGTTTTAGGTAGGGTTTTGAGTGGCATAGCTCCCTGGCTGCAATTAGAGGATGGGGATTCTGCGGAAAAGGATTTGCGCCAGCAGTACCGCAATATGGTGTTGAAAGGACTTGCTAATGCACTCGATTCCAATAAAAAGGACTTTATGCGCTTTGATTTGGCAGGTCAGCAGTTAGTAGATGCCTCATTTTTGTCGTTTGCTTTTGTAAGGGCTCCCTGGCTTTGGGAAAATCTTGGTAAACAGGAAAAAGACCGGCTGGTGAGCTCCATAAAAACCACCAGGAAATTTAAGCCCGGCTTTTCAAACTGGTTGCTTTTTTCTGCAATGAACGAGGCATTTTTATGTAAGTATGGGTTCGAATGGGATCCGATGAGGGTCGATTATGCCATGCAACAACTAGAACAATGGTACGTTGGAGATGGGCTTTATTCTGACGGACCCGTCTTTGCGTTCGACTACTATAATAGCTTTGTAATTCACCCTTATCTGGCGGCAATAACTGAAATTGTCAATAAAAAAACCAACGGGTATAACACATTATCCGAAAAAATAAAGAAACGTAATGAACGCTATGCGGTAATTCAGGAAAGGATGATAAATACCGATGGAACATATCCCGCAACCGGCCGCTCTCTCATTTATCGTGGAGCAGCATTTCACCACCTGGCCGATATGGCTTGGCGTAAAGCACTGCCAAAGCAATTAACATCTGCTCAGGTGCGTTGCGCACTTACCGCTGTAATCAGAAAAACATTAGAAAGTCGATCCACTTATAAAAATGGGTGGCTTTGTCTTGGTGTTTATGGTCAGCAACCGGCAATAGCAGACACTTATAACAATCAGGGAAGTCCCTATTTAAGCACCAGTATATTCCTGCCGCTTGGCTTACCTTCAAAAGATCCCTTCTGGGCAAACCCACCCGAAAAATGGAGTGCCCAAAAGATCTGGAGTGGCGAAGACTTTCCAAACGACCATGGTGTAGACCTAAGGTAATGCCAAAGCTAGTCTACAGCCTTAAAAACATAATTACCTGAACCGATTTCTAGTAAAGCGAAACCCTTTTTAATCCCCTTAAATACAACTTCCTTGTTGTTTTTAATAAGCGTTTCTCCTTCGTAGATCTTTGTGTTTTCTGAGGCAGGTATATAGATTGTGGCTTTGGAGTTTACAGGCACCTCAACCTTCAGTTCAAAGTTGTTTTCAGTTTTATTCCAATCAGAAACAACCTTCCCGTAAGGGGTTTTATAGCTGGCACTTGCATGGGTAATATTTCCAACCTGTTCAGGTTTTATTTGCAGTTTATCATACGCTATTGCATCCTCAGCGGCCTTTATTCCACCCAAACCACTGTATAGCCATTCCATTAAATGACCCAGCATAAAATGGTTATTGGATACAAAACCATAAGCTTGCCATGATTCGGTAAGCGCCGTTGCGCCATGTTCCAGCTGCCAGCCATATCCTGGCACATCAGATTTGCTGTTCATATCGTAAATTACGTCCGATCGCCCCGCATCATCCAATACTTTTAATACATAGCGGTAACCAATATCGCCAGCCGTAAGGCTGTTTTTTCTACCTTTAATTTCTTTGACCAGATTGGCAACTACAGCGTCTTTATATTCAGGATCTACAAGATTCATATAAACGGCCATTGCATAAGCGGTTTGACTGCCTGTGGAATATTGTTTCGTTTCTTTGTTAAAAAATGTAGCGTTAAAAGCACTTTTTACTTGCGAAGCAAGCTTTTCATATTTTTTTGCATCATCCGTTTTCCCTAATAATCTGGCAACTTTAGTAATGATGTCAATATCATAATAATAAATAGCGGTTGCAGTAAGCTTTTTAGGTGTAAGCTGAGCTTCGCCCGGAGAATTTGGTCCAATGTCATACCAGTCGCCCAAGCCATGATCAAGCATATGGTTAGTTGCCTTAGAACTTAAGTAATCTACATATTTCTGCATCATTGGGTAGCTTTCTTCAAGCACATCCTTATCTCCGTACCATTTGTAGGCATACCATGGCACTATTACGCCACTGCTTCCCCATTCAGGTGAATCTCTAAAACCTCCGTCAAAATGAGTGTATTCCGGAGCTATATCCGGGATTAAGCCCTCCTTTGTCTGGGCTGCTATCATATCTTTAACTATTTTTCTACAAAGAGAGGCTATATTATAATTATATTGAACGGAGCCTCCCATTAAATGCGCTTCTTCCAGCCACCCTAATTTTTCCCGGTGCGGACAATCGGTAAACACGCTCACCATATTACTTTTAATTGCCCAGTCTATTAATTTAAAAGTCTTGTTAAACAATTCATTTGATGAATTGAAATTGCCAATATTTTCTGCAGCATTTCTCAGGTGAAGGCTTTTTAATGAGGTTAATATGGGTAAACTGTTTGGGTTTTTTTCTTTTTCCGGAACAGCCCCTTCAATCTGCAAATATCTAAAGCCATAATAAGTAAAGCGTGGCTGCCATTTCTCATTACCATTTCCTTTCAAAGTATAATCGTAATAATGTGGTATGCCTGATGCTGATTGGTTTACAGTTCCATCAGGATTTAACAGCTCAGCAGGAGTAATCCGTACTACCGCACCCTTTTTACCATTTGTCTCAATTGCAGGAATTGCGGAAGCATTCTGACCCATATCGTAAACCCATATGCCTGGCTTAGGACTCGATATTTTAACGGGAGTAAATGTTTCAAATAGCTTTACAGGCTCTGCCGTTTGCGAGTTTAAAACAGGTGAACCCTGCACTATTATGGCATTCTTCCATTTTGCATCATTAAATACGGGTTTATCCCAGTCTTTTTGTTCAAGAGTAGCATTGTAATCCTCGCCGCCATAAATACTGGTAGAAGTTATTGGTGATGGAGAAGTTTTCCATTGCTCATCGCTAACAATGTTTTCGGTGCTGCCATCACTATACTCCAGTAAAACCCTGCAAATTAACTTAGGGAATCCATAAGCACCTGTAAGTTTTCTGTATCGATCATCCCTTGGTATAAAATAGAAACCATTGCCTAATATAACACCTATAGTATTGTCTCCTTTTTTTAGCTTATCTGTTAAATCAAAAGTCACATATAGCGCATGTTTATCATATTCTGTCCATCCGGCATCCAATATATGGTCGCCCACTTTTGATCCGTTAATGCTGAGATCAAAATGGCCTAATCCCGAAATAAACGCTGTTGCGCTTTTAAGTTTTCCTTTTATCGAAAAGTTTCTTCTGAAGAGGGGGAGTATGTCGTTTTTCGGAGTAAAATCACCCCGTAAGTGTACTGCTGGTACAATACGTTCAGCGGCAGGTAATTCTTCATAAGCAATCCATTTTGCTCCAGACCAGTCGCTGCCATTTAATAAGCCCATTTGCCACATAGCTGGTTTGCTCCATAAGGAAACATTTCCGTGGTTATCCCATATTTTTACTTTCCAGTAATAGGTTTTTGCCGGTTTTAAGGCCTTTCCTTTATAGAGAATCTGGATAGATTGATTGGAGGTAACTTTTTTGGAATCCCAGATATTCCCTATGTTCTTGTCAAGACTGGCCTGATTGTCGGCAACCAGTATTTGCCATGCAATTTGTTGTGTGTTCCTTTGTGTGGCATCAATGATCCAGCCTAGTCTAGGGGTTTTAGATTCTACACCCAGTGGGTTATTGGCATATTCACAAGTTAATGTACCCGTTGTTAGAATCTCTTTGGCAAGTGTTGTAAATGGAAAATAGCAAAGTAATACAAGCGAAATAAGCGATAACAGTTTCTGTTTCATATAAATAAAAATGCATGTTCTTTTACTCATATCAAAACATTTATATCATTTTTGCATGAGGATTTGATTTTTTATAATGATGATAGAGAAACCAGAGCACGAAGAAAGCGTAATACTTGTTGATGAGCATGATAATGTAATTGGCACAATGCCTAAAATGGAAGCCCATTTGGCGGGAAAGCTTCATCGTGCGTTTTCTGTTTTTATATTTAATACTAATGGTGAGCTGCTTTTGCAAAGAAGGGCCGAAGATAAATATCACTCTGGAGGCCAATGGACTAATACATGCTGCAGTCACCCCAGATTGGGGGAAGAAACACTTAACGCAGCAAACCGGAGATTAAATGAAGAGATGGGGATGGAATGCAAACTTGAATACGGGTTTAACTTTACCTATCATGCAGAACTTACAAGTGGTATTTCGGAGAATGAGTATGACCATGTTTTTTTTGGAATAAGCGACCAGGTACCTAATCCAAATCCCGAAGAAGTATCGGAATTCCGATATGTTAATATGGCCGATCTTGAAGAGGATATAAAAGCACGTCCCGAAATTTATACCGAATGGCTGAAGATATGCTTTGACAGGATAATAGAATATTATAATAGATATCTTTTTAAAAAACCTTAATATTGCCAATCAAAAGAAAAATAGATTTATGATTATAGAACCTAGAATGCGCGGGTTTATTTGCCTTACGGCACATCCAAAAGGATGCGAGCAAAATGTAATAAACCAAATCAACTATGTAAAGTCAAAAGGAGAAATTGAAGGCCCTAAAAAGGTTCTTGTAATTGGCGCCTCTACAGGATTTGGATTAGCATCAAGAATAACAAGCGCGTTTGGATCTGGCGCTGCCACCGTTGGTGTTTATTTTGAAAAACCACCTGCACCGGGTAAAACGGCTTCGCCGGGATGGTATAACACTGCGGCATTTGAAGAACAGGCTCAAAAAGCCGGTTTATACGCTAAAAGTGTAAATGGCGATGCTTTTTCTACTGAAATAAAACAAAAAGTAATTGACCTGATCAAAGCTGATCTAGGACAAATTGATCTTGTAGTTTATAGTCTTGCATCTCCAAAAAGAGTACATCCAATAACTGGTGTAGTTCATAATTCGGTTTTAAAACCAATTGGTGAGACAACGTTTACAAACAAAACTGTCGATTTTCATACCGCAGTAGTTTCTGAGGTTTCTATTGCACCGGCAAATGAAGAGGAAATAGAAAATACTGTTGCCGTTATGGGTGGCGAAGATTGGGGTATGTGGATTGATGAATTAAAAGCGGCAGATTTATTGGCTCCAGAAGCCATTACTGTTGCTTATTCATACATCGGCCCTGCAGTTACTGAAGCGGTTTACCGTAAAGGAACTATTGGTAGAGCTAAAGATCATTTGGAGGCTACTGCTTTTGCCATATCTGACAAGCTGAAAGACATTAACGGAAAAGCATTTGTTTCTGTAAACAAAGCATTGGTTACTCAGGCAAGTTCTGCTATACCGGTTATTCCTTTATACATTTCATTGCTTTATAAAATCATGAAAGAGAACGGTACGCATGAAGGATGTATTGAGCAGATGCAACGTTTATTTGCTGAGCGTTTATACAATAAAGACGGTATCGCTACTGATGAGCAGGGAAGAATCCGTGTAGACGATTTGGAAATGGACAGCGATGTACAAGCCAAAGTTGCTGCACTTTGGGCCGAAGCAACTGAAGAATCGCTTCCTAAAATTGGTGATCTTGCCGGTTACAAGAGAGATTTCTTAAACTTGTTCGGCTTTGATGTTGATGGTATCGATTATACAAAAGATACTGACGAGATGGTTTCTGTTCCCGGATTGGTTTAATTTTTTTTAATGGTGTAGCGTTTGCTCGTAAATATTGGTATAGGTTATTAAAACTAATGAGATAATTATGAGAACCAAACCATTAAAACTATTGATGCTTTTCTGCTTTCTTACGGCTGCTGCTATGTTTAGCAGTTGTGAAAAGAAAACAGATGAGGATAAATTGAAAATCAGCTACGGAACATCTTTTGGTATGTGTGTGGGTTATTGCAATAACCAGCTCTTTATTTCCAATGCAAAAATGGAGTTAAAGAAATATGAAAACAAACCGAATGCAGTTCCAAAAGTATGTACAGCAGAAATGGCAGAAACGGATTGGTCTAAACTTGCCGATAGTATTGACCTGAATGTTTTTAATCAGTTAAAAGAGTCTTATGGTTGTCCAGACTGTGCCGATGGCGGTGCCGAATGGATTCAGATAGAATATGGAGATAAAAAGCATAAGGTTACTTTTGAATATGGAAAGGAACCAAATGAAGTTAAACCCTATATTTCTACTTTGAGGGCACAGTTTGCCAGTTTTAAAGATTGTAAATAGCGATCAGTCGCCCTACACCGACCGTCGGTCGGGTTAAAGCGATCGTCATCTCGACGATAGGAGAGATCTCTTGAACTACCATAACCAAGAGATCTCTCCTATCGTCGAGATGACGGAAAAGTTTAAAAAATAGGATGTTTTTACATCCTATTTTTTTATTTACTTTTTACGCAAACGGTTGCATTAACCCATGCAAACGTTTGTTTGCCTTTTCGCCAAAATCCTCATTATTTTCTCTTAAAATAATTGATTAACATTGTGTTAAGGGGACCAATCGCTTTCAATATCAAGCCAGTTCCTGAACCTAAACACACAACCTAAACTAAATATTACCATGAAGACCAGACTAACCAAATGGGTGATGCTCGGCGTACTGCTAATCAGTTCATTATCCATGTATGCTCAGTTCAATATCATTCCTCTTCCATCAAGTATCAAAGAAAACGGAGCCTCATTTACACTTAACGGTCAAACAAAAATATATTACGAGAAAGGCTTAAAACAACAGGCAGAACTGCTTTATGCAGCATTATCGCCTGCAACTGGTTTTGATTTCGAGGTTTCAGATCAGCAAAAAGCTGCAAAAAATATAATCGTGCTAAAGGTTAGCAAAGGTGGTATTCCACTAGCCAAAACCGATGCACTAAATAAAGAAAGCTATAAGCTAAGCGTTAAAAACGACGTAATAACCATTGAAGGTACTAGCCCTGTTGGCGTTTTTTACGGTACACAAACCCTGTTACAGATGCTGCCTGCAGAGATTTATAACAAACAACTTCAACGAAAAACCAATTGGAAAATTAAAGGAGCAGAAATTGCAGATGCACCCTCTTATGAATGGAGGGGAATGATGCTTGATGTTGCCCGTTATTTCTTTGGAAAGCATTTCGTGCTTAAGTTTATCGAGATGATGGCGATGTATAAAATGAACGTTTTACATTTCCACCTTACAGACGATGCCGGATGGCGCTTAGAAATAAAAAAATATCCAAAACTGACTTCTGTAGGCGCATGGCGAGGCGAGGGTGCAGAACGTACCGGCGGCTACTACACCCAGGAAGATATTAAAGAAATAGTAGCTTACGCTACTGCCAGAAACGTAGATGTTATACCTGAGATTGAAGTACCTGCCCATGCTTTGGCATCGATAGCCGCTTACCCAGATTTATGCTGTACCGGTGAACAATACACCGTTCAAACTCAACATTCTATCAGCAAAGAGATTTACTGCGTTGGTAAAGAATCTACTTTTGAATTTCTTTCCGATGTGTTTAAAGAAACCTTTGCGTTGTTCCCTTCTAAATACATCCATATAGGTGGCGATGAAGCCCAATATGACCGTTGGAAAACCTGTCCACATTGCCAAAAAAGAAAGAAAGAACTTGGTGTTCAAACAGAAAAAGAGATGCAGGTTTATTTTAACCAGCGCATCCAGAAAATGGTAAAAGGATATGGCAAGACGATTGTTGGATGGGACGAGATCATTGAAGATGGTTTAAAAGATAAAGCTGTTGGCATGATCTGGCACGATCAGAAAAAAGCATTTAAAGCATCAGAAGCCGGTCATTATTCAGTAATGGCATTAACCGGCTATTGCTATTTTGACGTTGCAGAAAGCAACATCCCGGGCGAGGTAAAAGCGGCAACATGGTTGCAGCCAATTTCTTTAGAAAAAGCTTACCAGTTAAACCCAATGCTCGAAGGTTTGGATCCTAAATACCGTCCGCAGATATTAGGCGCAGAGGCTACATTATGGTCAGATCAGTTTATTCACGGCACAGTGCTTCAGGAAATTGCGGCCATCAACGAAGATCGTTCAGAAAAATATTTTGAATACTTAACCTTCCCAAGAATGTCGGCCTTAGCCGAAGTTTGCTGGACACCACATGAAAAACAAGCATGGCCTGATTTCGAAAAAAGAATAAGAACTCATTATAAACGTTACGACAATGCAGGTTATGGCTATCGTGTGCCTGTGCCTAAATTGATCAGCTATGAAAAAGGTGCCAACGGCTTTACCATAAAACTGGAAAGTGATGTTCAAGGCGCTGAAATCAGATACACTACTGATGGAACTCGTGCAAACGTATATTCTCCGGTTTATACACAAGCAGTAACGGTGCCTAAACTATCAGATTTTAGTGCAATTACTGTGGTAAACCGCAATCAATACTCGCTTCCGCTTTATTTCCCTGAAAAATATGACAAGTTTAAAAAATATGGTCAATTGGTTGCCGAGTGGAAACCATCATCAGTAAAAGGAAAAGACTTTGGAACGTTTGAAATCAATGCAACCGGAAAGATCAATGAAAACGGCGAGTATGTACTTTCATTCTGGTATACAGAAGGTCATTCGCGTTTAGAGATCAAATCTGTAGAGCTTTATAAAAACGGTGTTAAGATAGCAGAGGATGTTCATGATGGTTACACCGGATCCAGTCAGGAAAATAATCAGTACAAATTTAAAGTTGATGCTTACGAAACAGGAGCGGCCTTTACTATAAAAGCTGTGGTAAGGGGCGATGTTGACAATGATTCGAATGGTGCTGTTTTTATTAAAAAACAGTAATTTCGTGGCATGAATAAAATCCATCCTCAATTGAGGACTGTTAATGTAATTCGATATGTAACGCCTTTGCGCGAAGGAGGCTCCATGCCTGCCATTGCAGAGGCCGACGACGAGTTTCTATATGTATTGAAGTTTCGGGGCGCCGGACAGGGCATAAAAGCCCTTATTGCAGAAATTATTGGAGGCGAAATTGCCAGGGCACTTGGATTTAAAGTGCCCGAAATAGTTTTTGCAAATTTAGACGAAGCCTTTGGCCGTACCGAACCTGATGAAGAGATTCAAGACCTGCTTAAAGCCAGTATCGGCTTAAATTTAGCTTTGCACTATCTTTCTGGAGCAATAACATTCGATCCAACAGTTACTACTGTTGATACCAAATTAGCATCACAAATTGTATGGTTAGATTGTTTATTAACCAATATGGATCGTACTGCGCGCAACACCAATATGCTGATCTGGCATAAAGAGTTGTGGTTGATAGACCATGGCGCATCTTTATACTTCCATCATTCGATGCAGAATTGGGAAGAACAGGCTGTAAGGCCGTTTGCATTGGTTAAGGATCATGTATTATTGCCGCAGGCAAGTGAGCTGGAAGAAGTTGATGCAGCGTTTAAGGCAATCCTAACTAACGAACTGATCACGTCAATTGTATCATTGATTCCAGAAGACTGGCTTAAAGATGAATCTGGTCAGGAAACTACAGAAGAACGCAGACAGGTTTATAGTCAATTCTTGATTTCAAGAGTTGCGAATTCAGAGGTTTTTGTAAAAGAAGCACAAAATGCAAGAGAGTCACTTATTTGAGTACGCCGTTATTCGTGTGGTTCCAAGGGTTGAACGCGAAGAATTCATTAATGTGGGTGTGGTGCTATATTGTGCAAAACAAAAGTTTTTAAAAGCGCTGATTTCTTTAGATGAAAGCAGGTTAGAAGTATTTAAGGCTGATCTGGATTGTGATGTGCTAAAAGCCAATTTGATTGCTTTTGAGCGCATTTGTGCGGGAGAAAAGGATAGTGGGCCAATTGGTAAATTGGATGCCGCCTCGCGCTTTAGATGGCTTACTGCTACACGGAGTACTGTTGTGCAGGCATCAAAAGTACATCCCGGATTTTGTAAAGACGCAATGGAAACGCTTAATAAGCTTCACGAACAGCTTGTGCTTTTATAATGGAGTATTTTAAAAAGCTCCTCGATTTACTTAAAATTGAGCGGCAGGAAGATCTTGATTCTTACCTGCGATTGACCGCATCAGCCTCAGTAGCTGATCGTCGTGAAAACGGATTAACATGGTATCCTATTGCTATTCGTGGTTCTGAAACGGGTAGGGGCGATTACCTTACGGTTGAGGTTGAACGTACTACCCATCATGATATTTCGCACCAGCTTAGGTTTGGTGCATCGGCAGTATTGTTCTCTAATCACGATCCTAAAAACGACAGGGTTGAAGGAACAATTAGCCACCAGAGTGGAAACAAGCTAAAAATAACACTACTAACAGAAGAACTGCCCGATTGGGCCAGCGATGGTAAATTAGGTATAGACCTGCTGTTTGACGACAATAGTTATAATGAAATGCAGAATGCGCTTAAACAAGCGCAGAAACCAAAAGAGAAAGCTGCAGATTCAGTTTTAACAGATGTATTAACCGGGCAAAAGGCACCTACTTTTGATACCAGTTTAACAGATATTAAAATCGCCCAGCTAAACCCTGTTCAGCAAAAAGCCGTTAACAAGATCTTGCAGGCACAGGAACTTGCTATAGTTCATGGGCCGCCCGGAACAGGTAAAACAACCACACTTGTGCAGGCCATTAAGGCTTTAATTGCTAAAGATGGTCAGAAAATACTGGTGGTTGCACCAAGTAACACTGCGGTAGACTTGCTAAGTGAAAAGCTTGCCGAAGAAGGACTAAATGTATTGCGTGTGGGTAATCCGGCAAGGGTTTCTGAACGTTTGGCATCCTTAACTATGGATAGTAAAGTTGCTGAACATAGTGCAACCAAAGACCTGCGTTCGCTTAAAAAACAGGCCAATGAGTACAAGAACATGGCTCATAAGTATAAACGCAATTTCGGTCGTGCAGAGCAGCAGCAACGCAAGGCGCTGTTTAATGAAGCACACAAAATAATGAAAGAGGTAAACAATGCAGAGCAATACATTATTGATGATGTTGTGGCAAAAGCCCAGGTCATTACTGCTACCTTAATTGGCGCCAACCATTATACCGTTAGAGACGTTAAGTATAAAACTGTTGTGATTGATGAAGCCGGACAAGCTTTGGAACCTGCTTGCTGGGTGCCAATATTAAAGGCAGAAAGGGTAGTGCTGGCCGGCGATCATTGTCAGCTGCCACCAACCATTAAATCTACACAGGCAGCAAAAGATGGCCTTAGCAATACTTTAATGGAAAAATGCACTGCAATGCACCCAGAAGCTGTTGTTTTGTTAGAGGAGCAGTACAGAATGAATACACAGATCATGGGCTATCCATCTTCAGTATTCTATAAAAATAAATTAACCGCACATCCCAACGTTGCCGACAGGTTGCTGTTTGCCGAAGAATCTCCACTAGAATTTATAGATACTGCAGGTTGCGGTTTTGACGAGAAACTGGAAGGAACCAGTACCACCAACCCCGAAGAGGCCGTGTTTTTATTAAAACATTTAACCCAACTGGTTGCTAAACTGAATGACCATTATACAGTTGCCAACTTTCCTACAATAGCCATTATTTCTCCATATAAACAACAGATCACTATACTTAATGACCTGATCACAGGATCTGAAGAACTAATGGTTTACAAAAGTAAAATCAGTATTAATACCATTGATAGTTTCCAGGGGCAGGAGCGAGACATCGTTTACATTGGCTTAACCAGGAGCAATACCGATGGTGCAATAGGATTTTTGGCCGATACCAGAAGAATGAACGTGGCCATGACAAGGGCCAGAAAGAAGCTGGTTGTTATTGGCGATAGCGCTACACTCTCAAGATCAGCATTTTATTCTGATTTTATCAGCTATGCTGAACAATGTAACGCCTATATAAGCGCATGGGAGTTTGTCGGTTTTTAATCACTTAAACAATGAAATTAGCAGGATTGTGATTAATTTCATTTCTTTACACTAAAATCAAACATCACTCTTAAAATGAACGAGGAATTTTATCTTCATATATATAATAAACAGCTTCAAATTGAGGCTGTACCATCCAATCACGAAGTTGCTGAATGGGCAATGAATTTGATGAATTTGTTGTATCCAGAGCGTTTAACCTCTCCTGATTATTCAATTAATGAGATTAAGCGTTTCTTTTTAAAGCAAGAAAAAGAGCTGGTAAGAATATTAAATGCCACTAAAGCCTGCGAACATAGTGATAATGAAGCGATAGCCAGAAAGATTTTTGAGAGCGTACCGGAGTTGTATAGAAGAATGAATACAGATATTTCTGCAATTCTGGAGGGCGATCCGGCTGCTAAAAGTGAGTTTGAAATCATCAGAAGTTACCCTGGTTTCCTTGCAATTGCGTTGTATAGAATTGCGCACGCTTTGTTACAAGCCGAAATTCCTATTGTACCCAGAATCCTTACAGAATATGCACATTCCATTACCGGTATAGATATTCACCCCGGTGCGGTAATAGGCGAATATCTTTATATCGACCACGGTACGGGCCTTGTTATTGGAGAAACTACCATTATCGGGAATTACGTAAAGCTATATCAAGGCGTAACCCTTGGGGCGCTTAGTGTAGAGAAATATATGGTGGGCATTAAAAGGCACCCAACAATAGAAGATCATGTAATTATTTATTCGGGCGCAACCATTTTAGGTGGCGATACAGTTATCGGGCACGATTGTATCATTGGCGGAAACGTTTGGTTAACCAAAAGCGTGCCTCCACATTCAACCGTATATCATCAGTCGGCAGTTAAGGTTATCGAAACCAAGCAACCTTAAAAATTCAGTCTTTAATAAAATTGTAAATCAGAGAAAAGCGTAGTTTAATAATGGGAAATATTGTTGAGTTTGTTGGAAACACACCACTTGTAGAAATTCAGAGGTTACATACTAATCCGAACGTTAAAATTTTTGCCAAGCTGGAAGGGAACAATCCCGGAGGCAGTGTAAAAGATAGGGCAGCATTAAACATGATCCGCAGTGCAATGGATCGCGGAGACATCAAAAAAGGGACAAAACTGATTGAAGCCACAAGCGGAAATACAGGTATTGCTTTAGCTATGATTGCATCTATTTACGATCTGGAAATTGAGCTGGTAATGCCTTCTAATTCAACACGCGAACGTACCCTGACTATGGAAGCATATGGAGCAAAGGTTACTTTGCTTGAATCTATTGAAGTATGCAGAGATTACGCAGAGGAGAAAGGTGCACAGCCGGGTTATTTCTTATTAAACCAGTTTTCTAATCCTGATAACTACCTGGCCCATTATAAAACCACCGGTCCTGAGATCTGGAAAGATAC
>NZ_CAMLHF010000089.1 GCF_946479715.1 uncultured Pedobacter sp.
GCATTGATCCCGGATCCCGGTTATCCTACTTATGCCAGTGCGGTTAAACTGGCAGGAGGAAAAGCAGTAACTTACCTCTTAAAGGAAGAACGAAACTGGTATCCCGATCTTGAAGCACTGGAAGCTACGGATTTAAGAAAGGTGAAGCTAATGTTTGTGAATTACCCGCACATGCCTACTGGTCAGCAGGTAAATGCCGGAATGTTTGAAAACCTGATTCGGTTTGCAAAAGAAAATCAAATCTTGCTGATACATGATAATCCTTACAGCTTCATTTTAAATGATCATCCTGTAAGCCTTTTGGAGGTGCCTGGCGCTAAAGAAGTGGTATTGGAACTGAACTCTTTAAGTAAATCTCATAATATGGCAGGTTGGCGCATTGGTATGCTTTGCGGATCAAAAGAACGAGTTGAAGAAGTATTGAGGTTTAAAAGTAATATGGATAGCGGGATGTTCCAGCCGCTGCAAATGGCAGCAGCAAAGGCTTTAAGTCTTGGGGCTGACTGGTACAGCTCTATCAATAGTATCTATTCGGAAAGGAGAGATAAAGTATATCGTATACTTGATATTCTGGGCTGCAATTATGAGCTTAATCAGGTTGGTTTATTCGTTTGGGCAAAAATCCCTGATCATTACCAGGATGCTTATGCCCTTAGCGATGAAATCCTTTACGGCGCAAATGTTTTTCTGACCCCGGGAGGTATATTTGGCAGTCAGGGAAATCGATACATCCGGATTAGTCTTTGTGGCGATCTTTCCAGGTTTGAGGAGGCCATAACCCGGATCAGTAAATCATATAAATAACGCATATACTCACAAATAAAAAGAAAATACCTAAACAGATGAAAATAGCAGTTGTAGGTCTTGGGCTTATCGGTGGTTCCATGGCCATGGTGTTAAAGCACAGAGGCTTTGCTTCAAAAGTGGTAGGAGTTGATAATCAGGAAGCGCATACTCAGAAGGCATTGGAGCTTGGAATTGTGGATGAAGTAGCTGACCTGGACAGCGCAGTAGCAAGCAGTGACCTGATTATTCTTAGTGCTCCGGTAAGCGTTTGTGCGGTATTATTACCCCGTATTTTAGACCAGGTAAAGCACCAGGTTGTACTGGATACCGGTTCCACTAAAACCTCTCTTCTGGACGCAGTAAAGGGGCATACTAATAGGGGACGATATATAGCCACACACCCAATGTGGGGAACAGAATTCAGTGGGCCCGAAGCGGCAACTTTGGATGCATTCGATGGCCGGGCAAATGTAATCTGTGATGCAGCAGAAAGCGATAAAGATGCCCTTGCAACAGTAGAACGGTTGTACAAATTACTTGGCATGTATAATGTATATATGGGCGGAAAGGATCATGACGTACATGTGGCGTATGTCAGCCATATTTCCCATATTACTTCCTTTGCTTTAGCCAACACCGTGCTGGAAAAAGAGAAAGAAGAAAATGCCATATTTGAACTAGCCAGTGCCGGTTTCGAAAGTACAGTAAGGCTGGCGAAAAGTTCACCAGCCATGTGGATGCCCATATTTAAACAAAATAAGGAAAACGTACTCGATGTGCTGAATGAACACATTACGCAGCTCAGGAAATTCAAATCATGTATTGAGAAGGAGAACTGGGCTTACCTTACCGAGCTGATGGAACATGCGAATAAAATCAAAGATGTTCTGGACCGGAAATAAAATGCCTCTCGCAGATCTCCTGTATTAGTTGAATTTGAAAACGGCCAGCATAATAATGATCAGAAATATCCCTAATTGCGCCAGATAGAAAATATTCAGGCGCAATATAGCGGGTTCAACAAATTCTTGGGTATTTGCATAGTTCTCCGCTAATCCCTTTCTTAATTTTTTCACCTGTCTGTTTCCTACAAGGAATCCGTTGAGCACAAGCATTATAATAAGGGCTAGTTTTATCTTGAACCACAGCTGATGCATAAAAACGCCATGAGTAATTGTCATTAGACCCAGACCCGAAAAGATTAGCAGCCCTCCACCTATTCCTAGAATTACGCCAAGCCTTGACATTAGATTTAACAGATTCTCGGAGCGCTGGCCTTCGGTTTTAAGCTGGTTGGAAAAAGTACGAAAGACAATGTAATCTGCAGCAGTAGTTCCCGCTAGTAGGGTTAGGCCAGTGAGATGCATAACCAGAAATGCCTGCATTAATATTAGTGTGTTCATATCAGATCTTTTTTTTCTAAACAATAAAGAGTTATTTAATAACCCAAAGCTCGCTAATGAAAAAGAACTGTTCGTTAACCCAGGTTAATTAATGCCGTTGTACCATGCGCTTTCTGATACGGCTTAAAGACTGTGGCTTTATACCTATATACGAAGCAATATAATATTGGGGTATGCGTTGGCCGATGTCCTGAAACCTGGAAAGAAAATTCTGATAACGAAGTTCAGGTGGATCATTATATAGTGAGGATATTTGGCTGACCGCAACTAAAAATACATCTTCAATTGCCAGTCGGCCAAATCGTTCGCCATGCTCAACTTGTTTATAAAACTGCTGCATATCGGCATAGCTAATGATATTAACAGTAGTTTCTTCCAGCGCCTGTATATTCGTTACTGAAGGTTTTTGTGGCAAAAAACTTGGGTAATCGCAAACGAATTCTCCCTCCTTATTAAAATAACCGGTTTGTTCTTCACCATCGTTATTGGTATAGTAACGTACCAATCCCTTTTCAATAAAAATGATGTTTTTACAGATGTTGCCAGATTCAAGTAAATGTTCACCTTTTTCCAGTTTGCGTTCACGAAATAATTTCCGCACAACTTCTTCATCCCCTGATGAAAGTGGAATATAATCTCGAATAGTTTTGATCAGTAGGTCCATAAACAAATATACAAAGTGATCAATTTATTACTTGATTAGAAATATGAATACTTAGTTTTGCTTGGATCAGGCTGTATGCGTGTTAGAAATTTAATGTATCATGAGTTATAACGAACGATTGGCGGACCGTGTTCGCGAACTACTTGAGGATAGGGATGATGTCACGGAAAAATCAATGTTTAGCGGGATTTGCTTTATGGTTGATGAGAAAATGTGTATATGTGTTACCAGTACAGGGTTACTGTGCCGTATTGGAGAAGGCAAAGCAAATGAAAAGCTGGAAGATAGCAATTGCAGGCAAATGATCAATAATGGGCGAACAATGAAAGACTTTGTTTATGTAGATGATACTGATGTAGAGAAGCAACAGGAGCTGAGGTATTGGCTGGATCTCTGCCTGGAGTTTAATCCGCTGGCCAAATCCTCTAAAAAGAAAAAATAGGTGTGATATAAATTAGTTGAGTAGATATTTAAATTAAAATAAAAGCGCCTGCTCATTAATTGGGCAGGCGCTTTTACTTAGGTAATTAGCCTAAATTATTTTTTTAATGAGCCTTCACAGCGGTATCAATAGCAGCTGAATCAGTTGCAGTAGTATCCATTGTGGTCATAGAAGAATCAGTCATTGTAGAATCTGTAGCGTCAGCTTTTTTTTCTGAAGTACAAGCAGCAACTGATAAAGATATTGCTAAAGCTAAAAAGCCAAATTTGAATAGGTTTTTCATAATAATTTTGTTTTAGATACAAGTTTTGTTCGTTAATTAATACCCTGAACCTAAAAAGGTAACCCATTTAAATAAATTATGGGGCTATTATCGTGAAAAGATAGACCGCAAATATGACCAGTAAAACCACTCCTTGTAATATATTAGTTTTGCCTGTAGCCAGTGAAAGCATGATTGTAAACTGTGCCAGTAAGAGTAAAACGGTTGCCTTCATGTCAATTCCTAACGTAATGGTCATTCCTGTTACTATAGACACGATTGCCACAGCCGGAATGGTTAAGCCAATACTAGCCAATGCAGATCCAAGAGCAAGGTTCAGGCTGGTTTGTAGGCGGTTCTTTCTAGCTGCACGATATGCTGCGAGCCCTTCTGGCAGTAACACTACTGCTGCAATGATGACTCCTACCAATGACTTTGGCGCTCCAAAGTTGATTACGGCATTTTCTATATCAGGAGCTAATGCCTTTGCCAACAGCACTACAATACCCAGGCATAAAAGCAGTAAAAATGCACTTAGTAAAGCAACCTTATTTGTTGGTGGTTCAGCATGTACCTCTTCGTCACCATCAGCATCTGGTGGTAAAAAGAAATCGCGATGTCTGATGGTTTGAACCATTACAAAAGCGCCATATAAAACCAGGCATACTACAGCTACAAAAATGAGCTGGGTAGGGGTGTATTCGGGACCTGCCTTACTTGTGGTGTAATTTGGAAGAATCAGCGTTAGCACTAGTATTGCTGTAAGGGTAACCACAGCAGCACTTACTCCTGGTAAACTAAATACCTGTTCTTTAAACTTGGCTCCACCTACGAGTAGGCACAGACCAATAATTCCGGTTAAAATAATCATCACAGCTGCCAGAACTGTATCCCGGGCAAGTGCCGCAGTATCGGGGCCACCTGTTAGCATTAAAGAAACAATCAGCGCAACTTCAATAACGGTAATGGCAAGCGCGAGCAGCAAAGTGCCAAATGGTTCGCCCACGCGATGAGCAACAACTTCAGCATGATGTACAGCGGCAAGTACTCCGGCAATAAGTACAGCGGCAAGAAAGAATGTATAGAAAGTCCCCAGATCCAGCGAACTGCCAAAATAGGCAAGCCATGCTATGATAGGAGATAGAATGGTCCATAAAGGCACTGGTAATTTTTTGCTCATAAATTTGGGTTTAAGTAAAATATTGAATAGAAATTTAAGACTACAATTATTGTGCTGGAAACGATAAAAAGAATGTAGTGATTCAGAAATTTTACACTTTTAAGGTATAAATCTCAATTCTTCTTAGTTAATGTTCCTATAGTTTAAATAAAAAATTGTGGATGTTCTGAATTATTGCTTTATTTGCATATTAATTCTATGGATTTAGTATACTATTTAATCATGAAAGCAATTTTACCACAAAACAAGTTGTTCAGAACTTCTAAGTCTGATCATTATTCTTTAATGTCGATGCCTCAATCGGCGCCATTATCCTCGGGCGACTTCTCCATGAGTCGCCGTTGTTGTTAGAGGATTTAGCCTGATTGTTTAGGCAGATTTTCGATCACCTTTAAATTTTTAGATTCCACAATTATGCCACTCAAAGAGGAGGTAAGAGGATTCTTATGTCATTACTTTTTTAAACTTTTAAAATGAAGCATTTATATAAAAGAAGCGCATACCTGCTCATTTGTGTACTATGGGCACATGTTGCAGCCGCACAGGTAGGTGCCCCAACAATTAAATCAAAATTAAATGGCATCGTGCTAGATGCCACAACAAAACAACCCCTTCCGGGTGCTGTAATAAAAATAAAAGGAACTACTCATTCTGTTGCTGCAGATGAGAATGGCAAATTCAGTTTTGTAACCGGACAAACCTTTCCGTATACACTTATAGTAAGTTTTATTGGGTTTGTGCAACAGGAAATTACTGCTAAAGGGAGCCCGGTAGAAATACTTTTAAAAGAAAACCTTAGTGAACTAAATGAAATCGTAGTAACTGGTTATAGTTCTCAGGAGCGTAAATATATAGCAAGCTCGATTACCAGTGTTAGTGGGAGTGTTGTCCAGGATCAGCCGTCAGGAGGATTTAATCAACTGTTACAGGGAAAAGCTACAGGTGTACAGGTTTCTTCAAATTCTGGTGTACCTGGTGGTGGTATTACCTTTAGAGTTCGGGGAAATAATTCGATTAACGCTTCTGTAGATCCACTTTATATAATTGATGGAGTTTTTGTAAGTAATTCTGACCCTATCTCTGCAGGGTTAGGCAACCAGCAGGCCTCCAATCCAATCGCTGATTTGAATCCATCTGATATAGAAGACATACAAATTCTCAAGGATGCGAATGCTACAGCAATATATGGTTCATTAGGGGCTAACGGAGTAATTATTGTAACTACCAAAAGAGGAAAACGAAACACTAGTGCAAAGATAAGTCTGAATTCTTTTCAGGGATGGTCCACTGCTATCAATAAGTTTGAAGTAGCTACAGGGCCGGAAGTAGCATTGTTGACTAATGAATCAAGAATCAATACCGCTATTGATAAAGGTGAAGATCTTTCTGCAGTAGTTTTGCCTTTTCCTAATCCAGAAACCCAACCGACTTATGACAGGATCAGTGGTCTGTTTCGTACTGCCCGTACCTCAAATTATGAGATATCTACGCAAGGAGGTACGGATAAAAGCACTTATTATGTTGGGCTTGGTTATTTAGATCAGGAATCTATAGTAAAGCCGTCAGACTATACCCGCTATTCGGCCAGGTTAAATTACGACAACTATTTAACCGACAGATTGAAGGTTGGTACCAGTATTAACTTTACCAGATCAAACAGGAACCTGAGTGGAAGCGACAACAATCCTCAGGGAGTTATTAATTCAGCATTATTTCCAAGATCGTACCTTCCAATATTTAAAGAGGATGGTACATATGCCAGGTATGGTAGCTTTGATAATCATCTTGCATTAATAGAAAACCTGGATAGTAAAGCGGTAGGGTGGCGTACTATTGGTAATATTTATGGAGAATACTCAATAGTTCCAGGACTTAAATTACGGAGCAGCTGGAGTTTGGATAATAGCAGTGAATATGATAACAGCTATTCTAGCACACTAATCAGTGCAGGTATTGCCTCTAATGGTTCAGCTTCATCAACAGAAACAAAGAACCTTGTTTTAACCAATGAGCAGGTATTGAATTTTGTGAAATCTTTTGGCGAAGATGGTAAGCATAATATTAATGCATTGGTTGGTAATACCATAAATACGGTATTAAATGAAAGCACAGCTGCTACCGGAACTGGTTTTGCGGCAAATAGCCTTCGTTCTGTATCCGTTGCAGCTACCCGCTCCGGTACTTCTTCCAGAGCTGAATCCAAATTGTTATCCTTTTTTAGTAAGGTAAGTTATACCTATAATGGCAAGTATACGATCGATGGAAGTATCCGTGCCGACGGATCTTCAAAATTCGGGATAAACAAACGTTGGGGATATTTCCCCTCTGGAGGTGTAGCATGGCGTGCAGGGCAGGAAGATTTTATTAAAAACCTGAACGTATTTGATGAATTAAAACTTAGGGCAAGTCTGGGGCTTTCTGGAAATCAAAACGGAATTGGCTCATATGCAGCACAAGGCTTATGGTCGTCAGGAGCAAATTACCTGGAACAGCCCGGGATATCCCCTTCACAACTTGCTAATCCAGACCTTACCTGGGAAACTACCCGCCAGTTTAATGTTGGAGCTGAGTTCGGCTTTTTCAAAAACAGGCTAAGCATTGTAGCAGATTACTATAATAAATATACCTATGATTTGTTGTTAAATGTTCCTGTTCCTTATCGTTCAGGCTTTGCCAGCTACCTGCAAAATTATGGTTCAGTACGTAATAAAGGATTTGAATTGGGTATCAATTCTACTAATGTAGCGTCGACAGATTTTAAATGGACAACCAATTTTAATATCTCTTTTAACAATAATAAGATCGAAAAACTCGCTTCCGATATCAGCTTAGGGGCATCGGGCAGAAATATTTCAATTCTAAGACAAGGTTATTCGGTTAACTCCTTTCAGTTGTACAAACAGTTGTATGTTGATCCTAAAACCGGCAACGCAGTTTATGAAGACGTAAATAAGGACGGGCTTATTACATCTGCCGACCGACAAATTGTAGGTAACGCATTACCAAAATATACGGGAGGTTTAACCAATAATTTAAACTACAAAAGTTTCGATCTGAGCTTCTTCGTTTATTTTCAACAGGGTAACAAGATTATGAATATGAATGATTTCTTTATGGTTCATGGAGGAACTCAGGTTAATATTGGCTTTTTACCGCGTCAGCTAAATCGCTGGCAGAAGGAAGGGGATATTACTGATATTCCAAGGCTGACCACATACAGTTCAAATCCTACCGAAAATGGAGGAGCGGCCAACAATTACGGCGGTAACGTAGCAAGTTTAAGTTCCAGGTATCTTGAAGATGGTTCGTTCATTAGGCTCAAAACTTTAACCCTTGGATATACTTTGCCGGTTGCGGTGTTGAAAAAGATTAACATTAGCAGGATCAGATTATATGCTCAGGCTACAAACCTTTTGACTTTTACCAATTATGGCGGTCTCGATCCTGAAGTGAGTTCTCAAAGTAATAACCAGAATACCGCAGGTTATGATTGGGCAACTGTCCCTCAGCCCCGCACTTTCCAGATCGGTGCCAACGTAACCTTTTAATGATTAAAATCTAGAAAAAATGAAAGCAACATATATCAAAAATACAGTCCTCATTGCTGTTATTTTCTTTTTAGCATCTTGCAAAAAATACCTGGAAGAAGTACCAAACAACTCTTTGCCAACAGAAAGTTCTATTACTGATGTAAGCACCGCGCGTGCAGCTATAATTGGTACATATGATCGTCTTCAGGGATATTATGCCTCGAACTACCCAACGCTGGGTACCATTACTACAGACAATGTTATCTTTAATGGAACCTTAAGTGAATACCTCCAGTTAGATCAAAATGCAGTTCCTACAGATAATGTAATTACGGTAGCAGCTTATCAGAATATTTATAAAACAATAAATTCTGCTAATAGTGTAATTACGTATGTGCCGGGGGTAACAGACCCATTGCTGACCGCTGCAGAAAAGAATAAAATCCTTGGAGAGGCTTACTTTATTCGTGCATTGTCTTTTTTTGATCTTGCAAGAGGCTGGGGCGGTGTTCAACTACAATTAAAACCAACTACAGACCTTACTGTTTTGAAGGGCATTAAGCGTAGTACTTTGGATCAAACTTATGATCAGGTTTTAGCGGATCTGGTTAAAGCCGAGGAGCTCCTTCCAGAAGATGCAACAACCCGTAATCGTGCACAAAAAAGTACTGCAAGAGCACTTAGAGCCAGACTCCATTTATATAGGAAACAATGGGCCGACGCGGAGAAGTATGCTACGCTGGTTATAGATAATACGAAGTATTCGTTGGTAAAACCATATAAGTCGTTTTTTACAGCACCTTTTCAAAGTGCAGAGTCGGTATTTGAGCTTGCTTACTCAGTTAACGACAGGAACAGTTACTGGAATTTATGGTATCCAAGTTCAGCGGGGGGGCAGTTTACTTTAAAGCCTTCGGATGCATTGGTGGCAAAACTAAATAATCCAGCAATAGGCGGTACTCGCAATGCTTTAATAGCTGGTAGCGGTGCTACGGTATATGGTGTGTTGTATAATACAACATCTACCAGTACTGACCCCTCATATTTAATTCGAATTGCAGAATTATATCTGATACGTGCCGAAGCGAGGGCACAGCAAAATCATTTGGCAGCAGCAGCCGGAGATTTAAATGCGATAAGAAAAAGAGCCGATGTACCAGAAACGGCAGCTACAACACAAGCAGATCTTATTAAAGCTATTGAAGACGAAAATGGGATTGAGTTTGCTTTTGAAGCTCACCGATGGTTTGATCTGGTAAGAACCGAAAGGGCAGGAGTAGTATTAGGTTTAACCAATAAGAACTACTGGTTGTTCCCAATTCCGTATTCTGATGTTTTATCAGACCCAGATGTAACACAAAATCCAGGATATTAATTAATCTATTAAACTTAAATAATGATGAAAACAATCTATAAATCCAGTAAGATATTGATCGTATTTTTATTGCTGCTGGTTCAACATACATTCGCCCAAAATAGCTATTACTTTCCTAAAGCGACTGCTTTAGATGCTAAAGTGCCTAGTCCGGAACAATACCTTGGTTATCCTATTGGATCTTACTTTACAAGATATGAAAGGGTGGTTGATTATTTCAGAGAACTGGCAAAAATAAGTGATCGTGTTCATGTTGAATCAATAGGCAAAACATATGAACAAAGAGAGCAAATTATTGTAACTATAACTTCTCCGGCAAACTATAATAACCTGGAACAAATAAGACAGGATCACCTGAACCAGGTAGATCCTTCAAAACCTGCACTAAGCAGTAATGCTCCTGTTATAGTACACCTGGGTTATGGTGTACATGGCAACGAGACTTCCAGTACAGAGGTCAGTTTACTTACCGGATATTATTTAGCGGCAAGTCAGGATGCAGAAACTAAAAAATGGTTAGATGAATCGGTTATTTTTATAGATCCGGCATTGAATCCGGATGGAAGAGACAGAGCCGCAAATTGGCACAATGCTTATCACTCGTTTCCAGCAGTTGGCGACCCGATAGATAAGGAGCATCAGGAAGCATGGCCAAATGGGCGTACCAATCATTATTTTACTGATTTAAACAGAGATTGGTTAAATCTTGTTCAGATAGAGAGCCGTAATCGCCTTGTTTTTTTTCATAAATGGTATCCTAATGTTCAAATTGATTTTCATGAGCAGGGAACAAACGCAACTTATTATTTTGAACCAAGTCCGAAGCGCCACGAGAGTCCGGTAATACCCCAATTCATTTACGATTTTAATGTTGTTTTAGCTAAATACCATGCTAAAGCTTTAGACGATATTGGATCGTTCTACTTTACCAAAGAGAATTATGATAACCTTTCGCCAATTTATGGCTCTACTTATCCTAAATTCTTTGGTTCTGTTGCTGCTACATTTGAGCAGGCAAGCTCAAGAGGGATTTTACAGGAGTCGAGCAACGGTCCGCTTACTTTTGCTTTCACTATCAGAAATCATCTGGCTACAAGCTTTTCAACAATAAGAGGTTCTGTTGCCGAGAAAGCGGGCCTATTTAAAGTTCAAAAGGATTTCTTTAAGTATGCGCTGGAGCAAGGACAGAAAAATCCTGCAAAGGCATTTGTTTTTGGTGATAGTAAGGATGTTAATTTAACTCAAAAGTTCTTAGGTCTGTTGCTGCAACATCAT
Source organism: uncultured Pedobacter sp. (assembly GCF_946479715.1). The sequence goes on from NZ_CAMLHF010000089.1 coordinate 10,918, forward strand.
ATAAATGTTTATGAACTATCTGATAACACAACTCATGATGGTAAAACGTTTGAAAAAGGAAAGGCTTATGTAGTGCCATCGGCCCAACCAAATTTTTTACTGGTACACTCTATTTTTGAAGAGAACATTTTAAAAGACAGTATCTTTTACGACAATACAGGATGGAGCATTATCCATGCTTATGGTTTAAAATATGCTAAACTAAATGCGTCAATTGCAAAAGGTAATCAGGTTACTACTTTAATCCCTGGCAAGGGTGTTGTTGAAGGCGGAAAGTCTCCTTATGCTTACCTGATTAATTATAGCGATTACAATGCAAGCAAAGCACTTTATCAATTGCAGCAGAAAAATGTGCTCGTTAAAACTGCCTTTAAAGGTTTTTCTGCAAATACCCCTTCTGGTAAGCGGGCATTTGGAAATGGGTCATTAGTTGTTCCGGTAGTAGGGCAAACCCTTTCAGCTGATTCTCTGTATAGTGCATTACAAACCGTAGCTGCAGAAACTAATATCAATGTTTTATCTGTTACAAGTGGATTTAGTGCAGAAGGGATAGATCTTGGCAGCAGCAATATTAAAGCAGTGAGAAAACCGGAAGTAGCTTTGGCTTTTGGGCAAGGGGTAACTTCATCTGAAGCCGGACAGGTATGGTTCCTGCTTAATCAACAACTTAATTTGCCAGTTACTAAAATTGATCTGGCTAGTTTTCCAAGAGCATCTTTAGGTCGTTACAATACCTTGGTTTTACCTGGTGGCAATTATAGTGCCTGGGACAAAGAAACAGTAGGTAAGATCAAGGCATGGGTAAATGAAGGAGGAACATTAATTACTTTTCAAAATGCAACGGCATGGGCAGTACAGAATGAAATTGTAAAAGAAAGATTATCTGAAACAGAGGCTTTCACAAGAAGAGGAGAAACTCCTGTGGTATCATCTCAGGCAACAGTAAAAGAGAAGGCACCAACAGGAGGGGCTAAAGATGCTCCTGCCAAACCAGAAGCAGAAAGGCTTGATTATGCCAGACAGGAAGATGTAGAGGGATCAAGACGAATTAACGGTGCCATTTTTCAGGCAGATCTTGATATTTCACATCCTATCGCATTTGGTATAAGTGATAGAAAGTTATTCATCAATAAAAATGGACCCACCTTGTTACTGCCTAGCGCAAACAAATATGCTACCGTGGCTCAGTACACCAGTAAGCCCTTTATTAATGGGTATTCATCAAAAACAAATATTGGTAAAGTAGCCAATTCTGCGGCTATTATTGCCACGGCAAGTGGAAGCGGAGAAGTGGTTTTGTTTGCTGATGATCCAACTTATCGTGGCTATTGGCTAGGAACAAGCAGGTTGTTTTTAAATGCAGTTTTCTTTGCTAATCTTTTAAATGGAGGGTATAGATAATAAAAACAGAAAATATTTTTTCATTGATGTCCTATTTCTGAAATCTCAATTGTCATAGAGGTATAAAACAAATATTGTATTACAATTTAGATCAAAAGAAAATGGAACAAAGAATCAATTTATTCGCGAAAGGACAGAATGCTATAAAAGCAATGTATGGTTTGGGAAGTTATCTTGCTAAATCTCGTGTTGAAAAGAAACTTTTAGACCTGATTTATTTTAGAGTATCTCAAATTAATGGATGTGCATTTTGTTTGGATATGCATTCAAAAGATTTACGTGTGGAAGGTGAAACTGAGCAGAGATTATACGTATTGAATGCATGGCGCGATGCCCCATTATATACAGACCGTGAGCGTGCAGCATTGGCATGGGCCGAGGCGGTAACAAGGATAACTGGAGGTGATGTTTCTGATGAGGTATATAATGAAGCGATACAGCAGTTTACTGAAGAGGAACTGATTGATTTGACAATAGCAGTTAATACTATTAACAGTTACAATCGCCTTAATATCGCTTTTCGTACTCCGGCAGGAGATTATCAGCCAGGTGCATTTGCTATAAAAGTATAATAGGGTATTATTTCGTCATTTTCTTTATATTCACTGTTTAACATACAGATAATGACGACTTTTAACTTAACAAGAAGCATGTTCTTAGGGGCATGCTTTCTTTTGCTTTCTCTTTTTGTAAAATCTCAATCGTTAAAAAAAAATCCTATCGGCATATTTGATCTGGGGTATACCTTATCAAAAGATCTTAGTAATGCTGAAGATGTAAAAACAGCATGGGATGATGTACATATGGTTTCAACGCTGCAGGGTATAGTAAACCGGACATCGCCAAGGCTGTATATTTACATGATAAAGAATGGGTCAATAGACATTGACAGGTACTGGTGGAATAAATATCGTGAAAAGAGCAAATGGTTAAGCAATAGGGATACTATTGTCTATAAGGATGTTGTTCATTTAGTTAAAGCATATAGATCAGACATTAAAGGCGTTGTGGTTTATGATCCTAAAGTAGCGGCAACCAGTAATGTTGCCTCTTCGGTTGCGGGACAAGAAGATGTAATTGCTGTTCGTTATGACGTTAGTAAAAACAGTTTATACACGCGTCTTGTATTACAGGGTCCTAAATTACCTGTTAAAGTTTGGTTGTTGAATAGAGATGGATCATCATTATTTACTGGGTCAGGTATTATACCTGGAACTAAACGTTTGTCTTCTGGTTCGGCAAAAAATGATGCATATCTGTGGTTTATGGAGAAATACACAAAGACTGGCAAAACCAATACAAAGTATGGAGCATATTATGTAGATCAGCAGTGGATGAAGAACCCGCGTGCTGCTGGCCCAAACCATCACACGCTTACCAATCACGACTTTTTTGTGAGTAAGCGTGGATTTTTCTTTGACCTGAGTCCATGGGGAGATGAGCCTGCAACTGATGACCCTACGCAGAAAACAGGGACAGACCTAACCACGCTTAAAGAATTATTGCTTACTGCTTATCAACACAACAAGGGCGTGGATTATACATATTTTGGAGGTTTCCCTCCATGGGCTTTTAAATACACCAAGCATGCTGGTGGGAGTCACGATGATGTGCCAACCGAATGGGAATATTCTGCAGTTATTAGTGCTTATAATGCGTTTAAAGATGCGGATGCCATTGGTTTCGGTGCACTGGCAAATGCCTCTTTCTGGCAGCATTACCCACTTAAGAAGAAATATGAGCAAAAGTGGGTTACTGAGACCGAGCTAAAGCAGAGAGGCTATTTAACTGAGGATGGAAAAGTTGATTTTAATGGGCGTAATTTTTTTGTTTTCTATGTTGGTGATTACGATGCATCCTCGTGGGTATCTCAAACTACGCCTACTTTATGGGATAGTCCGGAGCGTGGTAAAATTCCATTGATGTGGTGCATTAGTCCTGTTTTACAAGAACGAGTGCCAATGGCAATGGAATATAGGAGGGAATCGGCAACAAAAAATGATTATTTCGCTGCGGCTGATAATGGAGCGGGATACTTAATGCCGGGAATGTTGCAAGAACCCAGGCCAATTTCTGCATTACCGGATGGTCTTGATGCCTGGGTAGCACACAACAAGCCTTATTATGATAAGTGGGACTTAAGCATTACCGGGTTTATTATTGATGGCCATGCACCTGGACTTAATAAAAAGGGACTGGATGCTTATGCTAAGTTTAGCCCTAACGGAATAGTTCCTCAGAAAACCCCTTTAACTTCTTTACATGGAAATATGCCTGTGTTACGTGCTGATGATGATGTTAATGAGGATGATCCTGTGGTAGCTGCAAAACATATTCTTGATAGAGTAGAGAAGCGTCCGGTGCCATTTCATTGGTTTCGCAATATTTTAAAAGATCCTGGTTGGTATGTGAAAGTGGTTGATGAGTTAAAGCGTATTGACCCTAAAATCGAATTATTGGATGCACCAACTTTTTTTGAATTGTATCGTATTTATTTAAAACAAACTCCAGATGCAGCTAATGGGAAAATAAATTAAGCAGTATCTTTTCTGAATTCCCTGCGGTATTTTAAAGGACTAAGCTTCATCTTTCTTTTAAAAAGCTTATAGAAATGCGATAGGTCGCCAAAACCATTCTCAAAACAGATGTCAGAGATGGATTTATCTGAATTTACAAGTTGTTGAATGGCGTAATTTATCCGATAGTCAGTTACTGTTTCTATAAAAGTTTTTTTTGTGGTCTTTTTGTAGTACTTGCAAAAGGCGTTTGGAGTCATATTTACTAAGGCGGCTGCCTGATCAAGCAAAATCTCATCCTTGTAATTGTCGATGATATACCCCAGAACGATATTGATTCTTTCTGTTTTTGCTGACTGATGCGCCTTTGTTTCTTGCTTATCTAGTAATTTATATTCTTTGGAAATGGCGAGGGTATATAAGATTTCTAAAAATTCGATAAGTCGCTTAAAAGAATTTGGTTGTTTAGCCAAAAGAATTAATCTTTTGGTTATTTCTTCGGCAGTATAATTTAAAAACTGTATTCCATGTTTGCTTCTTTCCAGCAGATGAAATATTTGAGATAGCTCTGGTTTTGCCAGGAAATCTGTACCTAGAAAATCATTGTTAAATTGAATAACTACTGATGCAACATCGTTGTCTTGTTCTTCGTTGTTTTCAATTTTCCAGCAATGGGGCAAATTTGAGCCTATAAGAACCAGATCACCGGAACCGTATACATCCATATGATTGCCAACATACCGATTGCCCTTGCCTTTTACAATGAGCGTAAGTTCATGCTCTGGGTGAAAATGATAAGGCGCGGTAAACTCCGTGAATTCACGAAGGAGAAAGGAATTATCATTATATGGGTCTAATGCTTCAAATGCAGCTCTCGCCATGTTAATTGTTTCATATTCTCATAAAGTTATGGGTTAATTCTTATAAATGGATAAAAAAAACCATTAAAAGGCCAATTTACTCCTTTTGCAGACTAAGGATAAACAGTTATTTAGTAATTGAAAACACCAAATGTAAACCTAAATTAAATAGAGCCATGTCGACAATTGAATTGCCTAAATTAGATCAGTATCGTGAAATAACTTATGCACAGGCTGCAGCGTTCCGTCAGAACGGACATGTTTTAATCCCAAATGTACTTGATGCTGAAGAAGTGCTTATTTATAGAGATGTAATAAAAGAAGCCGCTGCTAAGTTCAATACTGAAAAGAGAGATTTAGCCGAAAGAGATACTTACGGGAAAGCTTTTTTGCAGATAATGAATTTGTGGGAAGTAGATGAACAAGCGAAGAAATTTACGCTTGCAAAACGTATGGGGAAGATTGCGGCAGACTTACTTGGTGTTGAAAATGTACGTATTTATCATGATCAGGCGCTGTTTAAAGAGCCCGGAGGCGGACCTACTCCCTGGCACCAGGATCAGTATTACTGGCCTCTGGATACCCACAATACCGTCACTATGTGGATGCCCCTTGTAGATATTAATGTAGAAATGGGTATGTTGACATTTGCTTCCGATTCTCATAAAAAAGGGGTAGTGTTTAATTATGAAATTTCTGATGAATCGGAAGCCGAGTATGAAAAATATGTAAAGGATAATGCTTTTCAAATAATGCGTTCATCGACTATGAATGCTGGAGATGCAACCTGGCATTACGGGAACACTATTCATAGTGCTCCAGGTAATCAATCAGATATTATGCGAGAGGTTATGACTATTATTTACGTTGCTGATGGTGCAAAGGTAGCTGAGCCTAAGAATAGCTGGCAGATAAATGACCGCGAGCGTTGGTTAATGAATGAACCAATTGGTGGTTTGGTGAAATCAGAAATTAATCCGCTGGTGCTTTAACGGCAGTCCATTTTTGGAATTTTTATGAGAAAGATATTTTATGCAATAAATTTATTATTGCTGGCACTATTTGTTCGCCCGGCTATGGCACAGACGGACCAACGGTGGCCAAAGCAGAAAATATGGGATTGGTACAACAAACAACCATTTTACTGTGGCTTTAACTATATTCCGGCTTATGCCATTAATTATACCGCGATGTGGGATAAGACTAGTTTTGATGCCGAGGCTATTGACACGGAACTTGCTCTGGCAGAGAAAACCGGACTTAATTGTTTGAGAGCTGTGCTTCAGTATGCAGTTTATGAAGATGATCCTGAATATTTTTTAAACACACTGGATAAGTTTCTGGCAATTTGCAACAAGCATAATATTAAATTTATGCCTGCTTTGTTTGATGATTGCGTTTTTGGAATTGAACATGATCCTAAAGTAGGAATACAACCGGAGCCACTTAAAGGATGGTATGCCTGGGCGTGGTCGCCAAGTCCAGGTCACAGTATGGTTGTTGATTCTACCACTCATCCCCGCATTGAGAAGTATGTTAAAGCTGTAATTGGACGTTTTAAGAACGATAAACGTATTTTCATCTGGGACTTGTATAATGAACCCACAAATGGAGGACTTGGTTCTGCCAGTTTTCCCCTGCTTAAGAAGGTTGCCAAATGGGCACGCGAAATCAATCCTTCACAACCAATAACGATTGATATATGGAATGGTGATAAACAATTGAATGATATTGCGCTCGCAAATTCAGACATTATTTCTTTTCATAATTATGGTAATAAAAATGACCTGATTAAGCAAATTGCTGAACTTAAAACGCAGGGCAGACCTTTATTTAATACGGAATGGATGAACAGGCCTAATGGGTCTGTGATTAAAGATAACCTGGCTGTTTTCTATAATGAAAAGGTAGGCTGTATGTTATGGGGACTTGTAAATGGTAAAACGCAAACAGATTTACCATGGGGACATCGCCCTGCAGACCCTATTCCTAAAGTATGGCAGCATGATCTTTTTCGGGGTGATTTTACACCTTATGACTCGGAAGAGATTGAATTGCTAAAGGATTTCGCTTTAAAATCTAAGAACAGTAGTTATTTGCAGGAACACCAAAAATAGTGGCTGGTACCAAAAAATAATCATATAAAGATCTCTGGCTAAATGCCCATTAAGAAAGATTTGGTGGCCCTGTATTGACCTTTTACAAGGGTTATTTGTAAAAAAATCAATATAGTAAATTAATAATTATATATTTGCAGGCTAAAAAGTAACCTTCTTTTCTCGGTATTTGTTGAGATTAATGAATTGAGAACTGGAGAGTTATCACAACTGATTTAATAGGTATAAGTAAATTATTTTGAATGGTTAAATCTCTATTTGTAGAAGTTAATTTTATTAGATCTTCAATAAATTTCTTAGAGATTTTTAACTGTGAATGTATAAATAACAACCAAAAGCCTTACTGCTTGCGCAGAAGGCTTTTTAACTTTAAAGACAACCCGAATGCTTAATTTTGTTCTCTTTGGCCCACCGGGTGCAGGCAAAGGCACCCAATCAGAAAAATTAATTGAGAAGTATCAGTTAATTCACATTTCAACAGGCGACCTTTTTAGGGCCCATATCAAAAATCAATCTCCTTTGGGACAACGCGTAAGTGCCCTGATTGCAGAAGGACAACTTGTTCCTGATGAAATTACGATAGCAATGTTGGAAGAAGAAGTTGATAAAAATCCAAATGCTAAAGGATTTATATTTGATGGTTTCCCTCGTACGGTTCCTCAGGCTGAGGCTTTAGATGAGTTCCTTGAGAGTAAAGGAAGTTCAATTGCTGGTGTAATTGCACTTGATGTGGATCAGGAAGAGCTAACTAAGCGTATTGCACAAAGACAAATTGAAACAGGTCGTGTTGATGATCAGGCTGATAAATTGCAAAAACGTATAGAAGAGTACTTCAGTAAAACGATTCATGTTTTGCCTTATTATGAAGGACAAAATAAGCTAAGTAAAGTAAATGGTATCGGGAAGATCGATGACATTTTTGCTGATTTAAGCGCAGTAATAGATAAATACTAGTTCAATAATAATACAAGTAGCGGGGCGAATTTTCAGTTCTTCCCGCTATTTTCATATATCCTGAAAAACTTTTTCAGGTTTATTTTTTTAAAAATAGAAGGTTATGTCACAAGGTTCCAATTTTGTAGATTATGTTAAAATATGCTGTCGCTCTGGAAAAGGAGGGTCGGGCTCTGCACATTTGCACCGGGATATACGAACTTCTACAGGTGGGCCTGATGGTGGTGATGGTGGTCGTGGCGGACATATCATACTAAGGGGGAATGCTCAGTTCTGGACATTGCTTCACTTAAAATATCGCAAGCATATTATCGCTCAGGACGGCGCACCAGGATCTAGTGGTACATCAACAGGCAAACAAGGTAAAGATGAAATCCTTGATGTTCCTTTAGGTACCATTGCTAAAGATGCTGAAACCGGAAATGTTCTTTTTGAGATTACCCAGGACGGTGAAACCAAGATACTTACTCCTGGAGGAAGAGGAGGCCTAGGTAACTGGCACTTTAAAACCCCTACTTTACAAACCCCACGTTTTGCACAGCCAGGAGAATCAGGCAAGGAAGAATGGATGGTGCTTGAACTTAAAGTTCTGGCTGATGTTGGTCTTGTTGGATTCCCTAATGCCGGCAAATCAACTCTGTTATCTGTACTTTCGGCTGCCAAACCAGAGATTGCTGATTATCCGTTTACAACGATTGTTCCTAATCTGGGTATAGTGTCTTACAGAGATAACAAATCTTTTGTAATGGCAGATATTCCAGGTATTATAGAAGGAGCTTCTAAAGGTAAAGGATTAGGTTATCGGTTTCTTAGACATATAGAACGTAATTCTGTATTGCTATTTATGGTGCCTGCGGATACACAAAGAACCATAGCCGAAGAATATGAAATACTTAAAGCAGAGCTCAAGGATTACAATCCTGAACTGATGCAAAAACCACATTTGCTGGCCATAACAAAATCAGATATGTTAGATGAGGAATTGGTAGCAGAAATGAAGAAGGAACTTCCTAAAAATATTCCTTCCATATTTATTTCATCTGTGGCACAAAAGGGATTGGTTGAATTAAAAGATATGCTTTGGGCAGCTATTAATAGCTAAGCATTCTTTCTGTTCATAAACGAATGACCTTTCATTGTCCTATAGGCAATTAATACGCTAATTAACATTAATACAGCTCCGGCAAGAAACGGAGCTCCCGCAAATTTAATTGTAGCACCAGGACTTGTAAACCATGCAAATAAGTTTGTCATGAATAGAGGGCCTATAATTGCGGTTACACTCATTAAACTAGTTAACGCACCTTGTAGTTCGCCCTGTTCGTTTTGAGGAACGTTTCCAGACATAATTGCTTGTAAAGCAGGGCCTGCAATTCCGCCTAAACAATAAGGTACAAGGAAAGCAAACATCATCCAGGTTTCTGAAGCGAAGGCGAAAAGAAAAAGGCCTACAGCATACAGTATAAATCCCACGTAGATACTCTTTTCATTGCCCAGTCTCGGATTAATGAATCGGATTAATCCTCCTTGTACTGCAGCTACGAGAACGCCTACTACAGTTAAAGATATTCCTATCATTGAGGTGCTCCAGTGAAATTTCTCAATATTGACAAATGTCCATGTACTTTGTACAGAATGACTGGCTATGTAAAGGAAAACAAGTGCTATAATTAAGCCACCAAGACCTTTATATTTTTTTAGCTGCATTAAAGACCCAAGCGGGTTGGCTCTTTTCCATTCAAAGGCACGTCTGTGTTCTTTATCAAGAGATTCTGGCAATACAAAATAGCCATAAACCACATTAACTAAGGTTAAGATTGCTGCGGCAATGAACGGTACACGTGGTCCGATTTCTCCAAGCAATCCTCCTAAAGCAGGGCCAATAATAAAGCCTACACCAAATGCTGCTCCAATCATTCCGAAGTTCTGTGCGCGGTTTTCATTTGTACTGATGTCGGCTATATATGCTGTTGCAGTGGTCATACTTGCACCAAAAATGCCCGCTATGATACGGCCCACAAAAAGCCACCAGATGGTAGGAGCAAGAGCAAGAAAAATATAATCTATTCCGAATCCGAATAAGGATAAGAGAAGGACAGGTCGCCGACCATATTTGTCGCTAAGGTTTCCTATAATAGGAGCGCAAACAAATTGCATAATTGCATAAACAAAGGTAAGCCAGCCGCTCCATTGAGATGCCTGGCTAATGTTGCCACCAATTAGCTGTTCAATTAACTGAGGAAAAACGGGGATGATCAGGCCAATGCCAATAACATCAAGTAATAAGGTGATAAAAATAAAACTTAATGCAGCCTTTCGGGATGTTGCCATAAATTATAGAAGAGTTTTTCGCCCCGCAAGGTATAACATTTGAGCGGAAAAATAAAGAACTATCCGTGTGTTATTAATTGCGGAGTTTGCAACTTCCAGAGCTTTGCATAAGCAGAATTTTTGTCGAACAACAGCTCATTATGTGTCCCTTCTTCAACTACAAGACCTTTGTCTAATACAATGATCTTATCCGCATTGTTTAACGTACTTAGGCGATGAGCAATAACAATTACTGTTTTATGTTGAACCTTTAATAGATCAATCATTCTTTGTACATGCTGTTCAGATGCAGAATCCAATGAAGATGTAGCTTCATCCAGAATAAGAATCTCGGGATTACTATATATAGCTCTGGCTATCGCTATGCGTTGCCTTTGTCCGCCAGATAGGGTAGTGCCATTTTCGCCAAGATAGGTTTGAAATCCTGACGGTAAGGTTTCTATAAAGTCAATAATTCCAAGCTGGGTAGATATATCGATAATCTTTTGCATGTCGGGTTCATAATCGCCAACAGCGATATTGTCGATAACATTACCGGCAAAGAGATCAATTTTTTGCGGTACAA
>NZ_CAMLHF010000090.1 GCF_946479715.1 uncultured Pedobacter sp.
GATAGTTTTTGGGAAGCCCTCGATCATTTTAACGGCCATGTTTGGGCTTCACATAACAACTGCAGAGCGCTTGTGAACCATAACCGTCAGTTTAGTGATGATCAGATTAAGGCGCTAATAGAACGCGGTGCAGTTATTGGAGGTGCTTTAGATGCCTGGATGATGGTGCCTAACTGGGTACGTGGTAAGTCTACCCCGAAGGATATGAATTGCAATCTGGATGTGATGATTGATCACATAGATCATATTTGCCAATTAGCAGGAAATACCCATCATGTTGGAATTGGTTCTGATCTTGATGGTGCATTTGGAAAGGAGCAGTGTCCTTATGATTTGGAGACTATTGCTGATCTTCAGAAGATACCTGCATTGTTTAAGGCCAGAGGATATTCGGATGTGGATATTGAAAATCTGATGAGTGGAAACTGGTTAAGGTTTTTGCGAAAAGCCTGGTAATTGAGGTGTATAATACCTTAGTCAATAGGTTAATATTTAAACCACTCTAAAAAGCCTTTTTTATGACAAAGGTCGGTCAGAGTCGTTTCAAAGTCGTTAAAGAGTCGTCTGAAAGTCGTTTATTTTATTTAAGCGCCCAATACCCTACGGCCAGCCAGATCAGGCCTTTTATCAGGAAAAACAAAAATCCCCAAACGCCGACTTTTTTCAGCCATTTTAAGATTGCAGCTTTTTTTTCTGAGGTGTTTGTAGTCATACTCTATAATTTACGTTTACTAAGAATGAGATTTAGACTTAAACAAATCTAAAGATTTGCTTAATAATTATCAGGTTTTTATGATATATTATTGTAAAAATTTAAGTGGCTATTTTAACATCTTTAGGTATAAAGAAATGTTTTAATGTTCGTGGATTGGTGTATACATCCGATTCGATTTCAAATACTTCGTAAATGTTTTTACTGCTAAGCACTTCTGCGGGGGCTCCGTCATACCATTTTCTTCCATTTTTAAGCAGGAGTATCCTGTCGCCATACTGAGCAGCCAGGTTAATGTCGTGTAAAATACTGATAACCATAAATCCACGTTTGGCGAGCATCTTGGCAATAGCCAGTGTTTGCTGCTGGTATTGAAGGTCGAGGCTTGCTACTGGTTCATCCATAAGCAACAAGGCATTCGGTACATCCCATATCTGGGTCAGAACCCGGGCAAGCTGGACTCTTTGTTGTTCTCCGCCTGATAAGGTAAGGTAGGAACGTTCTGAAAAATCTTTTACCCCTGTAAGTTCCATCGCCTGCTGAATAATTTCTGTATCATTTATAGAAGGATTACTCTTATAATGAGGATATCTGCCCATCATTACAATTTCTGTAACCGTAAAGGCCATATTAATCACATTTTGCTGGTTCATTACCCCACGTTTTAATGCAAGCAGGGAGGGACTATATTGCTGAATTTCTTTGTTATGTAGTTTTACAACACCTTTTGATGGTGTTTTTTCTCCGCTCAGCATTTTTAGCAGCGTTGATTTACCGGCACCATTAGCACCTAATATCAATAATAGTTCACCTGGTCGGATGCTAAAGGAAACATCTTTGACTAAGGCTCTTCTGCCTGCTTCGAAAGTTAATGAGTCTGCTATCAACATTTTATATAACCAGCTTTTTCTTGTCCTTAACTAAAATATATAGAAACAATGGGGTGCCCATTAATGCCGTTATTACACCAATAGGAAGTTCTATTGGGGCAATGATAATGCGGCAAATCATATCTGATATGGTGACCATTAAAGCGCCAAATATGGCTGATGCCGGCAAGACATGTTTGTTGTCGACTCCAATGACTAACCGTATGGTGTGCGGAACAAGCAGCCCAATAAAACCGATGATACCCGATACTGCAACAGCTGCACCTACGGCCATAGTTGCAAGTATGACAACATTTCTTTTTACCACATTAACTTTAAGGCCGAGCTGAGCAGCCTGTATTTCGCCAAGAGAGAAAGCATTTAATGCCTTTCCCATACCGGGAAGTAATAACAGAGGGATTAAAACAAAGGGAAGTAAAGAAATTACAGTTTCCCAGGTTGCTCCGGCCAGACTTCCGAGCATCCAGAAAGTGATGTTGCGTAATTGCTGATCGTCCGCGGCATAGGTTATGAGTCCTGTTAATGCACCTGCGAGTGCATTAATTGCAATGCCTGCCAAAAGCATAGTGGCAACATTAGATTTACCGTCGGTTCTGGAGATCTGATATACAATTAAAGCTGCAAATCCGGCGCCTGCAAATGCACCGAACGCCATGATATAATAACCCATTATATTGCTTAAGCCAGCAAGAAGGGTCGCTTCGAGTACAATAACGATCACTGCCATTAAGGAAGCACCTGCCGAAATGCCGATTAGTCCAGGTTCTGCCAAAGGGTTCCTGAAAATCCCCTGCACAGCTGTACCCGAAATGCCTAGGGCAGCCCCTACCAGTAGCCCGAGTATTACCCGTGGTATTCGTACAATGTTCAGTACCCCTTCATGTTGTATGGATACTGGTAATTCGCTAAACAATCCGATTTTTTTGCCTAAAATTACCATAACCTCTTTCAAAGGAATTTGTACGGCACCAAGCCCCATGGAAAGTCCTGCGCTAATCAACAACGCCGCAATAAGCAATATGTATAAACCTGTTTTCTTACTCACTATTTACCAATTAGCATTTAATTGTGTGATTGCCTGAGCAAGGCGGACCGAAAAGTTGACTAACAATTCGCCATCCATTTGCACTATCCTTTTGTTTTTGCCTGCATTTGTTAGAGAGACACCAGGCATTTTAAGAATACTATTTATGCCACCAAGACTTTTATAGCCAAAATCGAACATTAATATGAGGTCTGGATTTGCGTTTACTAAAGATTCTGTGGTATATGGTTTGAATTTCGAAAAACCTTGGGCCGCATTTTTACCACCTGCAAGCTTGATAATTGCATCCAGATTTGTGTCTTTCCCGGCTACCATCATTGTACCGGCACCTCTGGCATATAAAAAAAGCACTTTAGGAGATTTTGGATTTTTCTTTACTACTTCCAGAGCCTTATTTACGCTTAATGTTGTTTGTTTAACTAATTCTTCTCCTTTTGGAATGTTATCCAGAGCGCTTGCCACTTGTCTGATAAAGGCAACGGCACCCTTTGCGGAGTATTCTTGCTTTACTGTAACTACTTTGATCCCTGCAGATTTTAATTGAAATTCTATTGCATTGGATAGTGCACCTTCAGGAGCGAGAACGAGATCAGGGCTAAAGGAGATTACACCCTCTGCTGATATACTTCGGTTCTGGCTTACTTTGGCAATTTTATTTACATAGGCTGGATAAGTGCTTGTAACATCTACTGCAACAATCTGTGAGCCGTAGCCTAGCGCGTCTACGGTTTCGGTAAGTGCCCCACTAAGAGTGATAATGCGTTTTGGTGCGGCTGCAAATGAGGTGTTATAACATAGAATAAGTAGGAGAAAAATATAGAGGGATCTGGTCATTTTTATGTTTTTGTGAGTTGTTTTCTTTAGCAAAGGACGACTTAATTAAAATCATTCCAAATAATTTAATTGGCGTTAACGGTATTGGTATATATTTTTTGTTGCAGCTTTTATTTTCATTTTATTGGATTGTTTTGTGTTGTATTTGGTTGTTTATTAGTGTTTTGTGTTTCTTTTTGAAATTGCTCTCCAGCTATCTTTTTCTTCTTTTTTTGGCAAAATTCATCCTGAATCCGTAAAAACAATCCCGAAATGGTTAAAAATAATCCTCTTCGCGTTGCTTTATTTCTGACAAATGTAAGCATATTTGTGATCTTATTTAGACTGATTAAAAATAATAAACTGCAATACATGTATCCCTGTCATTTCGTTAAAAGGTGTTTGATTTTCTTGTTTGCCTTGTTCAGCTTGCCTGTTTTTAGCATGGATAAACTGGGGAGTCTGGAGGGTATAATAACAGATGAGAATGGAAAGCTACTCCAGGGAATTGTAGTAACGCTTGAGCCTGACCACAAAAAAGTACTTAGTGATACAAAGGGGAAATTTAAGATTACCGGACTGTATGGAGGTACTTATAAATTAACAGTTTCGGCTGTAGGATTTGATGCTCAGACAAAGGAAATAGAAATAGAAATGGGGCGGATGAGCAACATTTCTATTCGGCTTAAGCATGGAAATAACGAGTTGAACGAGGTTAATGTAACCGGTATACATAGTAATCCTGATAATTTTATTGACATGACCCGTACTGCGATGCCAAGTAAAGTGATTACACGACAGGAGATTGAAATGATGGGTAGCAGGAGGCTGGATGAAGTATTGAAGGAGCAGACAGGGCTTGCCATTGTAAATGATATAGGGTCTGGAAACCGGGCTGTTGGTCTGCAAATGCAGGGTTTCGACAGTGGATATACAATGATCATGATAGATGGTCAACCTATGGTGGGGCGGAACAACGGAAATTTTGACCTTTCTCGCATTACAGTCTCAAATATTGAGCGTATAGAAATCATTAAGGGCGCATCATCCTGCCTGTTTGGTAGTGAGGCACTGGCTGGTGTTGTAAACATTGTAACACGTAAAAATATAAGTCACCCTCAGGGACTGGCTGCGCTGAGATATGGAAGTTTTAATATGGTGGATGCAACTTTGGAAGGTGAAACTCCTTTTGCAGGCAAGAGAGGGTCGGCTTATTTATCCGGAAATTATTACCGGACAGATGGTTTTAACTCAAACCCTTATTTATCGGACGGAAAAACTGCCCCACCCTTTAATAGCTATGCTTTCCAGGGTAGGGGCAGATATTTACTGAACGACATCAGTACGCTAAGTTTTAATGGCCGATTTGTAACCAGACATTCTGAAAATAAGATTGCCTATCAGAACCTTAGTCCGAGTAAGGACGTACTGGACGAATATGACCTTAACGGTTCTTTGGCCTTAAACAACAATTTTAGAAATGGCTTAAAACTAAAATCACAATATTACCTGACCAGGTACCAGAACGAACAGCATGTTACTGATTTGGAAAGTGGTTTTATTATGCCGGGTAGTGATTTTAAACAATATCTGCATCGTGCCGAAATGCAGCTCTCCAAAAACATGGGGCCTTTATTGGAGCTAACAGGTGGGGCAGGAGGAGCTTATGAACTGCTGGATAATACTTCTTATAGAGGTAATAAAAGCATGGCCAATTACTTTGTATATGGTCAGTTTGATTGGCAGGCCGCTCAAAATTTATCGTTTACCGGAGGTGCCAGATTCGATTATCATGATAAATATGGAGCTAAATTAAATCCAAGCCTTGGCCTACGCTATAATGCACTAAAAAACTTAACATTCAGGGCTGCAGTCGGGACCGGATTTAAAACGCCGAACTTTCAGCAGCTGTATATGATTTTTACCAATGTACAGACCGGATATTCTGTATTTGGGGCTGAGGAATTCTGGCGTGAAATCCAGATCCTTCAGGAAGCGGGACAGATCATGAGCATTTTCCCAAGCGCCAAGCGTATTGGTAGTTTAAAACCAGAACGCTCGGTTTCTTACAGTGGTGGGTTTGCCTATAAACCTTTTGGCGCATTGGACCTTGATGTGAATGTATTTTATAATGACATGAAGAATTTCATTAATTCTGAACAGGTAGCATTTAAAACAAGCGGTCAGCAGATATATTCTTATATGAATATTGCCAAAGCATATACTGCCGGGGCAGAAATAGGGGTCAATTATAAAGCTTCGAAATCTATTCATCTTTCGGCCGGCTACCAATTGCTTTATGCTGTAGATAAAGGTGTTGTTGACTCTATAAAGAATGGTACTGGCTTGTATGAGCAAGTTTATGATACCGATGCTAACGAAACACGTCGCTCTAAACGTAGTGATTACCTGGGTATGAATAACAGATCGCGACATATGGCAAATGTAAAGATTAGCTATGCCCATGACGCATCCGGATTAACGGGTTCATTTCGTGTAAACTATAGAAGTAAATATGGTTTTATGGAAGATAACAGGGCCAATAACTTTCTGGACCCATGGGACAAATTTGTGAAAAGCTTTTTTCTGCTGAATCTGGCAGTTCAAAAAACACTATATAACAAGCATCTGCAGTTGCAGATCACTGCAGATAACCTGATGAATTATCGGGATCAGTTAATGCCCGGGCAACAGGGACGTGCCATATTAGGTGGCATTAGCTGGAGATTTTTTAAAGATGAATAAACCATTGAAATAAATATAGTTAACCCTTTAAATAACACCGATATGTTAAGCACAAACATTAAAGAGGCTACTAAAGAAGCCCATCAGCAATTAGAAAAAAAAGTGATATTGAAATTGAAATCGATACGCAGTAATGCCGATTACGCAGATCTGTTAAAGCATTTTTATGCTTATTTCAATGCAGTGGAACAAGCTGTTGCATCCTATATTACTAACGAATTATTACCAGATCATGCAGAGAGAAGGAATTCTGCTTATCTGAAAGCTGATATTGAGCAACTAGGAGGAGATCTTAACGATTTGCCAGCTGTGCAGGCTCCACAAATAGGTAATGTAGCTTCAGCACTAGGTGCATTGTATGTAATGGAAGGCTCTATTATGGGGGGTAGCATCATTGTACAAATGCTTGCTAAATACGGAATTAATGAAGGAGTATCCTTCTTTTCGGGTTATGGAGAAGCTACCGGTCAGATGTGGGGTAAGTTTGTAGGCGTAATGAACACCCAGGTGCAAACCGAAGAGCAGGAAGAACAGGCAATTACTGCTGCCAACGAAACATTTTCTCGCTTTTCTGATGTTTTTGGGGAAGTTTCAGTTGCTTCATAATAATAGCTTTCCTATATCATCCCTATTAAAAAACACCAAACAAACTGATGAAGATTAAATCAAAAATAGAAGGGTCGGACGACTGGCTGTTCATTGAAGAAATTCCTGAACTCTATTCTCCGAATACACCACTTTCGGAGAAGAATGTGAATATAAAAAGTTTACCTGCGCAGAAACTGGTTAATTACCAGCTTAGTGCAGGCGGGCTTTTTCTGGTTCATTCAACAATGCAGTTCTCTGAACATGTAAAAGTTCTTTCTGAAATTGAGGGAGAGGCCATTACGTCGCAGTTTATTTTTTATGGTACCAATCCATCTAGTGAAAAAACGAATGACAAAGAAGGAAGAAGGACAGGTAGCAGGCACAATATCAGGTATATACCCTCTATAAAAGGTAAGTATCCGATGATGTCTGGTATTGAGTATAAATACTTTCTGCTCGTACTTTCCAAACAATACTACTTTCACCTCATCGATCAGCATTCATTGCTCCATAGCGACTTTGTAAGGGAGATATTAAAAGGAAGATATACCTCTTATGCTGCAAAGGATTTACCTGTTACTACTGAAATGAAACGGGTAATTAATGACATCTGTGAATGTAAAAGAAATGGAGAACTTAAGAGACTTCATACCGAATCCAAAATTTTAGAGTTACTGATGCTTCAGCTGGAGCAGATGCAATCTGGTATGGCAGAGGTTGACAAGTATATGATTAAACAAGATGACCTTAAAAAGATTGAACATGCCAGGGACATACTTGATGCAGCGTATACCTATCCGCCAACAATTATTGAGCTGGCCAAACAGATTACGCTAAACGAGTTTAAACTTAAGCGTGGATTTAAGGAATACTTTGGCACTACCATTTATGGTTATGTAACGAGGTTAAGAATGGAGGAGGCCAGAAGATTGATCCTGGATGAGAAGAAAAGTATAGGCCAGGTAGCTGCGGCTGTAGGATTTAATCATCAAAGTCACCTTACCGATGCCTTTAAGCGCTACTTCGGTATTTTACCCAGCGAAATTAAATCTGATGAAGAACATTCTCTGACACTGAATAAATAACCCCTGAACGTATTAATATAAAACCTATGAAACCTATAAATTATAAATCAATAATGCTGTTTATTTCACTCGTCGCTTTTGCTTCATGCACAAAAGATGAGGTAAAACCAGATCTGCAGGATAATAAAAGTACGGTAATTAAAGATCTTGCCGGTGATGTAGGCAATACAGTAGGGAGTGGAAAAGAGTTTGAAACTTTTTATTTCAGTCTGAATACCGGAGCCAAAATTGAACCTGCCAAAAAATTAACTACTGAATGGGATCTTGCATTTACAAAGGAATACAATTCGCTGATAGTTGCTAACAATGGACAGGTAACGGTAAGTCCAGGGTATGGAGGTTCAGGCATTGGCCGTATTATTATTGTTGAAAAAGCTTATGACCAGGTCACACAAGCACCATCTGATAGTGAGTTTACCTCAAACGGTATCCCAAATTTTGGATGGGATGCAGGAAATGGTGTGGGCTGGTTTTTTTACGACCTTAAAACCCATATTGCTGTGCCTGTAAAGAACAGAACTTTTGTGGTTAGAACCGCTGAAGGCAAATATGCGAAGCTAGAGATGGTTAGTATGTATAAGGGTGCACCCGCAACGGTTAGTGATCTGAACTGGCCTGCACCATATTTTACTTTCAGGTACTATTTGCAGGCAGATGGCAGCAGAAATTTGAATACTAATTAAATCCCATTAACGTAATTTTTATCCCGAAATGGTAAGAGATTGTACACTCTACTCTGGAAGATTGTTGTCATATTTGCTATTATTTAAAATCATTCTAAATAACTAATGTTAATGAAAAATTCTCTCTCTATCTTTGTTGTTTTGGTAATCGGGTTATCATCAGGGTGTTCTAAAAGTAATGATGCCGCTCCTGAAAAAGAACTGCCGCTTTTGCCTGCAATTACCGTAACTGCCAGCGGAGAATACAATGTTATTCTTAAAGGAGATACGGAAGCCAAAATGACGACTGGCGATGGTAATTTTAAGCCTGTATTTTATAGTCTTGAGGATGGAAGGGTTATACCTGCTGAATATGCCAATACTGATAAGTGGGATATTGCTTTTACTGGAATATATAATAGCAGCATTTGGGCTAATCACGGTGAAGTAGTGTTTGATAATGGTAATAAAGGACCAGGTTATGGTAGTCCGGCACGGGGTGGATTATACCTGGTTAGTGATCCTGTTGTAGAAGCGAAATATTATGACCCGGAAAAACAAAGGCCAAGAGAAGTGCCTATACCTAAATCTCTGCTAGATGAGGCTTATACGAATGTTGGAACTGTTACAATTAATGACAGTCAGCTACTTTCAAAAGGATTTCTGACACTTGATTATTTTCTGGGCAGTGGTGCAGGTTACGCATTTTATGATTTCTACGGAGCTATGTTCCCGGGTGATAAAGAAAGAGCGCATATTGTATACAACCTGCCAAGACCCATAATTATCAAAACGGCTAAAGGAAACTATGCAAAAATTATTATTTACAGTTTCTATAAAGACAGTCCTTTAAGCCCTACACTGAAATCAGAAGCACCCTACATCACCTTTAAATATACCATTCTGAAAGACGGATCAAAAGATTTTACTAAAGCAATTAACTGAAAATGAAACAAATAAAACTAATAATGGCAGTTTTGTTGGGCGGTGTAGTAATTATGGGCTGCTCAAAAGATAAGCCTGAAACACCAGGTGTGCTGGCAGCAGCCGACACTGCTAAAGTAGTGGGGACCAATTGGGTTCCGGCACGTGCAGTAAAAATACAAGACACTACTTACAGCTATACCAAAGTGATTCCTTACAAAGATGCTAGTGGAAAACTTATCTATGATAAGGCTAACTCTGAAACGAAACAAGGTAAGGGTT
The DNA here is from genome assembly GCF_946479715.1 of uncultured Pedobacter sp. Next base: position 9,747 of record NZ_CAMLHF010000090.1, read on the forward strand.
ATGTTTATTATGATGAGAAATTTAAAGTAGTTTATGTGGTAGACTGGCCAGGCATACAAGGTAATGCTGCAGAAGGTGCAGCAGGGTTTGAGCCCTTTTACTTTAATTTTGATAAGCGCCACAGTGTTAAAAAGGAAGCTGCTCAGGCAGGAACAGCCGCTTGGCATATCAAATTCTATGATATCTACAGTGCATATGTAGTTACCGATGGGGATGCCGGATCAGCCGGGGACCTTGGTAAATTAAGGGTATACCGAACCCCTTTTGACGAACTTGATGAAGCAGCAGATAAGGTGATGACCAGGACTTCAGTTGAGATAGAAATGGATGAGTTTCCGACAACAGATGGATGGGGCAGTTACCGACTTAGCGATCACATCCTTCGACCGTATAAAGACAGAAGTGTGGTATTCCGCCTTAAGGACGGTAGGTATGTGAAGTTTCAGCTCGTAAACCTTTATAGAAGTAACCCGCTAACTGTTACCGATAAGTATGAGTTCGAAGCACCGTATTATAATTTCAGATACTACGTACAACAAACGCCAGATAACAGAAACGTAAAGACTAGGTAAGAAAACGGTCTGATATCCAGCAACAATTATCAATTAATATTTAAATAACGATGAATCTTAAAAACACAATTTTAGCTCTGGCATTATCTGCCGCATGTTTAACTGCCTGTAAAAAGGATAATGGCGAAAAAGAGCCCGAACAGCCCAAATTTGAACAGGTTTCGAAATACATTAAGAAGTACACAACCGGGCTGGTAGAGGTTACACAGCTTCCATTGCCAGATACCATAAGCAGAAGAGCCAGGAGCTATTTCAGTTTTGATAAAATGGATTTTGTTGATGCTTCAAAAGTAATGACCCAGGAGTGGGATTTCCATATAAGGGGCTTAGAAGCAAGCGTGATCTGGCCAAATAACGGGGCTACAGTTGATGAGGAGCAGCCTTGGTATGAGAATACTGCAAGGGTAAATGTCAAATCAATATTCAAAAATTTTGATGAGGTAAATGAAGTACCATCAGATATGGTTTTTGATAATGACAAGAATAACAATGTGATTAGTACCGCAAGCTATGACAGAGAACCTTATACCCTGAGTGCTTTTTACTGGGCATATGATGCCTATGATATTGACGGAGTGCATACCCACTACATTCCATACACCAACAGAACACATATTTTTAAACTTACAGATGGTCGTTATGTAAAGTTCCAGATGATCAATACTTATAACAATACGCCCGACAAAAATAGTGCAACTTCAAGGAAAGGATACCTGAGTTTTCGCTATATCATAAGTAAATCAGGGAGTAAAGATTTAAAAACCAAATAAGAAATTTTAAACCAGGGCCCGGTTTAAGGCAGGCTTTGTATAAGCCGTAATGCCGTGCAGGCAGGGTAATCAATTTTCGCAGAATTAATTTTCCCCGCTACATGGCCTGTGATGTCAGAAAGGTTTTGATATCGCTTTAATCAATAATTATTTAATCATAAAAATCATTCTTTTAAGATGAACAATTACCAATCAGGCGTAGTACGCCCAAGCAACCCTCTGCTAACAGGCAGTAAATTTAGTAAAAAAATAACCTTATTTGGTTTGATGGCAGCTATTGCTGTCGGTTCAGTGTTAACTTCTTGTAAAAAGGAAAGCGCAGATGCCGCTGCTCCGGGTTTGAAATTAAACACAGAAAAAGCACTAGCACCTGTTGCTGGTGGTCCTGCTCTAAACCTTACTGATGCTACTGGGACAGTAGAAAGAAGTTCAACAGGTAATATTTATACTGTTAAGAACTACTTTGTAGATCAGGGCATCTACTCGGGTACGGCCAATCACAGACCAAATGGCACCTATTATTTTGATTTCAGTGCAAACGACAACAAAAAAGGTGCTACCAGTACAACCGAACCAACTAGCAAAGTATGGGATATCTCCCTTTCGGGAACTGGAAATGCCGATATTAGAATCAACACTGATGCTACTGAAGGTTCCGCCATCAAATTCCTAAACCAATCATTTGCGACTGTGATCGGTACCTATACTGCAGCCGGATCCGGTGCGACAGCCTGGGCAGCGGGCAGCACTTCTGCTACCACACCATTTGGTCATAACCGTACTGTAGCTACGTTAGATTATTCGGCTGATGCTCCGGCCTGGACAATTAAAGGATGGTACAACTATTATTTTGCTAATCATAGCTTACTGGCTACGGATGATCTTACCATTCTTGTTGAGGATAGCAATGGCGACGTGTATGCCTTACATATGATCAGTACTTATGAGAATGCAACACCGGTGGGTACCCCTCCAACTAACTATTCATGGTTGAAATTTGAGTACAAAAAATTACCATAGTATATGGGTAATTATCGCTATCTCAAGTATATACTGCTGATCATTTTGATCAGCAGTATTGCTGCTTGCAGGAAGTCCTCTTTTAATGATGATGAAAAAAATGAATCACCCACTGAAGGCACTCGTGAACAGCTAACACTGGATTCGATTTATCTTTATACTAAACACACCTATCTCTGGAATAATGTACTGCCGGATTACAAAACTTTTAACCCACGTAAATATAATACAGCTACATCAGATTTGCTGAATTTCAGGAAAGCTCTTTACGATATCAGTCAATATAAAATAAACACTTTAACATCTGAAGCTTATGAAAAGACCAATCTGCCGGGGTTGTCTAAATATAGCTACATAGAGGAAGGAATGCTTATTGCCGGATTTCAGGCGGCTTTAAATACAAATACATCCATTACGGTTTCTGCCTTATCATCAGGAAATATAGGGTATCTTAAACTTAGCGAGTTCGCACATTTAAGTGAGCTAACGGAACCTTTAAATGAGGCATTCACAGAATTTGCCTCTTCAGGGATTACTTCACTTGTTATCGATTTACGTAATAACCCAGGTGGTTATGTAGAGACAGCACAATATCTGGCCAACCTCATTGCTACACCACCTATGAATGATAAAGTAATGTACAGTGAGCATTTTAACACTCAAATGCAGTCGGGCAAAGCAACTATCTTAAAAAATCAGCTTTATCTGGATGAAAATAATCAACCTGTATTGGTTGATGGTCGCCGGGCAACTTATGCAGATGTGGACTTTTCTGTTGGCGGTAATACCTATTTATTTAAAAAAGCAGGGCAATTGAAAACAATATCCAGCCTTTATTTTTTAGTGAATAACGGCACTGCATCCGCCAGTGAAATGCTGATAAATTCCCTTAAACCTTATTTTAATGTTAAATTGATAGGGGAGCAAACTTATGGCAAGCCAGTTGGTTCTTTTGGAATAAAAATAGATAGAATGGTCTTATCTGCAGTGAGTTTTCAGATTAAGAACGCAAAAGATGAGGGTGATTATTTTAGCGGGATGTCTGTAGAAATAGCTGCTACAGATGAGCAGTTGGGTAATGAATCGGAACTTATATTTGTTAATGCGCTTTCGTTGATAAACAAGCAACAAGCCAAAGTAGCTAAAACGGCAGTTGCTCGTGTAAAATCTATAGTAAACCTTTCTTCCAATAAAGCAGGATTTACTAAACCTGAAATGATCAAAGAAAGGCTGAGGTTAAAACGTTAACTATAAAATAATTGGGAGCATCTAAAAAAATCGTCATCTCTACGTTAGCAGAGATGACGTAAGTTTTTACCCTCTTGGCCTAATTATTCTTTCAATACCAGGATCTCTTCTTTCCCTTTTGTTTTCGTAATGTCTGTTGTCACGTCTTCTGTCATTACCTCTTTCTCTGTATTGTCTTCTGCCATTATCATGGTGCCTATCTTCACGATATCTTTCAGTGTAATGTCTTCTATTACCTTTCCAGTTATCATGTCGGCCATATTTAACCCTATAAGCATTGTGGTTATGATATGGTCTTGGTGAATTGATTACGTATTTTCTTCCAGAGTATAAGTTATAACCCCTGTATCTATGCGGAAGTGAACGAGAATGAACCCATCTGTTTCCATTTAAGTAAATAAACTGTCTGGTAGGTACATAGTAATAACTCTCTATGTCGGGCATGTAATAGTAGTCCACATAATCGTAGCCTCTTGGCCCCCATTGTGGCTGCGAGCCTATGTTTACGCTAATGTTTACTTGTGCCTTTGCGGGCGCTGTTACGGCTATTATTGATGCAAATCCAAGCATCGCCAATAAAAATAGTTTTTTCATAGAATTGATTTATTATTTGTGTGTGATGTATTAAAACCAAAGTTTGTGCCATAAGTATAATTCTGGCTACAAATCTGTGTTAATAACGCATAAATGGTTATGTTTGTATCTTAAACACATGTTGAATAAAGTTAATTATTGCATATAAATGAGTACGAAAACTGCAGTTTCTCCATCAGAATTCGAATTGGTATCTGGTTTAGAAATCCACGTACAATTAAATACACACACAAAAATATTCTCGTCGGATAGTGCTTCTTTTGGGGCAAAACCTAATGAGCATATCTCTGCTGTTTCACTGGCATTACCAGGCGCTTTGCCTAAACTGAATAAAGAGGTGGTTGCTAAAGCCGTGAGAATGGGGCTGGCGTTAAACTGCACCATTAACCAGCTCAATTTTTTTGATAGAAAGAATTACTTCTATGCCGATCTGCCTAAAGGGTACCAGATCACTCAGGATAACAGACCAATCTGTCAAAATGGTTATCTGAATGTAACGCTAAGCAATGGTGAAGAAAAGCGCATCGGAATTAACAGGATACACCTTGAAGAGGATGCCGGTAAAAGTATGCATGATCAGAATGATCAATACTCTTACGTAGACCTAAACAGGGCAGGGGTTCCATTAATAGAGATTGTTACAGAACCGGATATCAGAAGCTCAGAAGAAGCATCAGCTCTGCTGACAGAGATGAGGAAATTGGTTCGTCATTTAAATGTGAGTGATGGTAATATGGAAGAAGGAAGTTTGCGTTGTGATGCAAATATATCTATCCGAGAGGTTGGGGCTACAGAATTTGGAACGCGCTGCGAGGTGAAAAACCTAAACTCGATAAGAAACGTGCGCAGGGCAATGGATTTTGAGTTTAACAGACAAAAAGAAGTTGTTACTACCGGAGGCAGGATTATACAGAGTACATTGAACTTCGACGCTGAAGAAGGAACTACATCGCCAATGCGGAGTAAGGAAGAGGCTAATGATTACAGGTATTTCCCGGATCCGGATCTGCCACCAATACATATTTCTGATGAGTGGCTGGAGCAGATAAAGGCTACAATGCTTGAACTGCCTGCAGAGATCTCTAAAAGGCTGGTAAAGGATTATGGAGTTAACACATCTGAAGCTACATTACTTGCTGAAGATATTGATTTGCTTACCTATTTTAATTCGGCCTTGCCTATAGTTAAAAATACAAAAAGTCTGGTGAACTGGCTTACTGGTTCTATAAGGGCGTTACTAAGTGAACAAGAGATCACCATATCAGGATTTAAGGTTAGCCCTGTTCAACTTGCTGACGTAATTAACCTGGTAGATAATAAAAAGATCACCCAACAAATTGCGTTACAACAGCTATTGCCTTTGATTGTTGGTAATGAGGGTGCCGATGTAAATGAACTGGCTACTGAACATAACTTGCTAATTGTAGAAAATAGTGATGAACTGGCTGGTTTTGTGGATCAGGTGCTATCGAAATATGACGCGCAGGTACAAGCCTATAAAAAAGGAAAAAAAGGCGTGCTTGGGCTTTTTGTAGGTGAGGTAATGAAACTTGCCAGGGGAAAAGCAGATCCTCAAAAAATAAATGAATTGTTACAAGAGAAATTAAAATAGTAAATATTATGATGAAACGTATTGGGTATGTATTGGTGTTGTGTGTGGCTTTTGCAGCATGTAAGGATAAAAGTAAGTTTGTAATTAATGGGGAGTTTAAAAACGCTGCTCCAAAAAGCAAAGTTTACTTATTTGGTTTGCAAAAAGACAATGCTTTGCCATTAGATTCAACTGTGTTTTCTGAAAAAGGTGAATTTAAATTTACCCATTCTACCCCAGGGGCAGATTTCTTTAGGATTTCTGCGGGCAATAACGAGTATATGATTATTGCAAAGAATGGCGATGAAATTAAAATCACTGCTGATTTGGCCGACAAATCATTAGCTTATACTACATCTGGTGCTGCTGAAGCTGATAAGCTACAGGAACTGAATACCACCAAGCATGAGTATATGACTAAGATCGCTGCTATACAAACCCAGTTTGATGAAGCGGTATCTGCCCAGCCAGATAAGAGAGAAGCTATTATGGAGCAAATGCGACCTCAATATACTGCTGAAATTGAAGGGCTTAATAAAGCGGTATTAAAATTTGCTGAGGAGAATACAGAATCGTTAGCGGGCTTTTATGCCATAAACTTGTTAAATCCATCAGAATTTGAGAAAGAGATGGTGGCTTATTCTGATAAAATCAAAAGTAAGTTTAATGATAATGCTGCAGTAACTGAATTTTTAAAGAGAATGGCTAGCTTAAAGGCAGTTCAAATTGGTCAGGCTGCACCGGAATTTACCATAACCGGTATCGATGGAAAGCCTGTTAAGTTGTCTGATTTTAAAGGAAAATATGTATTGCTTGATTTTTGGGCTTCGTGGTGTATGCCATGCAGACAGGAAAATCCGAATGTGGTTAAAGCTTACAATACTTATAAAGATAAGAATTTTACCATATTGGGTATTTCTTTAGATAAAGACCCGGCGGCATGGAAAAAAGCCATTGCTGATGACAAACTAACCTGGAACCATGCCAGCGAATTAAGTGATTTTGAAGGTTCAACAGTTAGATTGTATCAAATAGAGGCTATCCCAAGTTCATTTATCATAGATCCAAAAGGAACAATAGTTGCAAAGAATCTTCGTGGAGAAGAGCTTGATGCATTTTTAAATAAAACTTTACGCTAACCCTAAATTCATGTTAATATACATGATGGTATTAACAATTTGTTAACATGAGTTTAACGGTATATTATAATTGATTACCTAATTTCGTAACAAATAATTAAAGCTATGAGCACCGTAAAACAGAAGATACTTATTGTTGATGACGAACCAGATATTTTAGAGTTAATTGAGTATAACTTAAAGAAAGAGGGATATCAGGTATTCTTAGCCAATAATGGTCAGGAAGGCATTACGATTGCAAAGAAGGTACATCCTGATTTAATTATCCTGGATATCATGATGCCAAAGATGGATGGTATTGAGGCATGCAGGTTAATGAGGGCTATTCCTGAGTTTAAAAATACTTTTATGGTGTTCTTAACAGCACGAAGTGAAGAGTATTCAGAAATAGCAGGATTTAATGTTGGTGCAGATGATTATATAGCTAAGCCAATTAAGCCTCGTGCACTGGTAAGTCGTATTAATGCGATATTAAGAAGAAATGCAAGCGGAGACGAAGTTTCTGATAATAAAGTTGAAATAGGCGATTTGGTAATTGACAGAGAAGCGTACCTTGTTTTTCAGAATGGTAAAAAAGTGATTTTAGCTAAAAAAGAGTTTGAGTTACTTTATTTATTAGCCTCAAAACCAGGTAAGGTATATACCAGAGAATCCATTTTAAAGAATATTTGGGAAGATTCTGTAGTGGTTACCAACCGTACAATTGATGTGCACATTCGCAAGTTACGTGAGAAGTTAGGCGAAACTTATGTTGCTACTGTAAAAGGAGTGGGGTATAAATTCGAACTTTCTTAGTACTTTTGCATTCTGGAAGATCATTGGGCTTTTTGCTACCTGTAGCGAATTAGCTCATTGATATCTTTACAGGCTGGAATGCACTAGTTACTTCTGAAAAACACACTGAATTGAAATATCCTTCATTTAAAGACATTATCCTATTCGAAAACGATGATTATATCGTTGTAAATAAACCACCTTTTGTCGCCTCTTTAGATGAGCGCGGCGGTTCTGGTGAAGTAAACATCTTACGCCTTGCTAAACAATATAGTGCTGATGCACAGGTATGCCATCGCCTGGATAAAGAAACTTCGGGTGCAATTATTATTGCAAAAACGCCTGAGGCTTACCGTTCTGTAGCCATGCAATTTGAAAAGCGTAAGGTAAATAAAGTATATCACGCTGTTGTTGATGGTCAGTTTACTTTTAAGGACTTGTTTATAGACCTTCCTATTTTAAATGATGGGAATAAGAGTGTAACGATAGACCGTAAGGAAGGTAAACGTGCGGAAACGTATTTTAATTCTATTAAAAACTACAGACATTATACTCTGGTAGAGTGTAAACCAATAACTGGTAGAATGCACCAGATTCGTATACATTTAGCCACTCAGCGTGCTGCAATTGTTGGAGATCATATGTATAAGGGGAAGCCTGTATACTTGTCGGCCATGAAAAAAGGATACCGCATTGCAAAAGACGATGAGGAACAACCCATTATGAAACGTTTTGCTTTGCATGCCCGCCATCTGGTTTTTAAAGGTCTTGATGATAAGGATATTGTAATTGATGCACCATATCCAAAAGATTTTGCTACGTTAATTAAATTGCTGGATAAATTTGACGCTTAAAAGGTAGATTATGTATATACGGCTGGTGAATTATATAGACTCAATTAACCATTACCGGAAAACTAAAATTTCTAACCGCAATTTCCTGGTTATTGCTGCGCTGATTGTTGGTATTCTGGCCGGTCTTGCTGCTGCACTTTTAAAAACCTTAACACACCATATAGAAGATTTTCTGCAAACAGGCTTCCATTGGCAGTACAAATATTATCTGTATTTCTTTTTCCCTTTTATAGGGATACTTCTTTCGGTAATGTATGTTCGAAGATTCATCAGAAAAGGAAAATTTGAAACCGGGTTAACACCTCTACTGTATACAATTTCAAAAAAATCAAGTAAAGTAGAGCCCCATAACATCTATTCACAAATTATTACTGCAGCATTAACTGTTGGTTTTGGGGGATCTACAGGTTTGGAAGCTCCAATTGTGACCAGCGGAGGAGGTATTGGTTCTGTTGTAGGCAGATTTTTAGGCTTATCGTATCGTGAAACTACGATGTTGCTGGCATGTGGCGCAGCAGCCGGAATATCTGCTGCATTTAATAGTCCAATTGCGGGTATTGTATTTGCCATAGAAATACTGCTTCCGGAATTCACCATTCCTGCTTTTATACCGTTATTGCTCGCCTCTGCCACCGCTGCGGTAGTAGCTAGGTTCTTTTTTAATGAGCAGCTTTTCTTTCTGGTTACTGAAGGATGGAAGATGAACGCGCTTGTATATTACGTGTTGCTTGCCGTGTTAATTGGTCTTTTTTCTATTTATTTTACCAAAGCAAATTCAGTTATTAAATCCTTCTTTTATAAGATTAATCATCCATATAAACGCGTAGTTGTTGGTGGTTTGATGCTGGGTTTAATGGTTTTCCTGTTTCCAACATTATATGGGGAGGGTTATATTACCATTAAAAATCTGCTTGGCGGAAATTATACCAATGTAATAACCAACAGTATATTCTCTGAATATAGTAGTTTACCCTGGCTGGTTATCCTTTTTACGGTAATTACCATTTTTGCCAAATCATGTGCTACTCTTATTACGCTAGGTGCCGGAGGGAATGGGGGTATTTTTGCGCCGAGCTTGGTTATTGGTGGTTTAATTGGTTTTGTGGTGGCATTTTCTGCAAATACTTTAGGAATAGCAAACCTGAATGTTGCCAATTTCATTGTGGCAGGTATGGCGGCTTCATTAAGCGCGATTATGCATGCACCGCTTACAGGGATATTTTTAATTGCCGAGATCACCGGTGGTTATGTTTTAATGGTTCCATTGATGATTACATCTGCAATCTCTTATTTGATCAATCGGAGTGCAAATAAATATTCTATCTATACCAAACCTTTAGCAGAGAAGGGGGAACTGTTGTCGCATGAAGATAAAGACACTACCGTTCTTAATATGATGAAGCTTAAATATCTTGTTGAAAAGGATTACCTTGTTTTAAATGAAGATGATTTGGTTTCGGTTAGAATGCCTGAAATTCTACTTTCTAAAAGAAATTTGTTTCCGGTTGTAAGTGCAGACAGGAGCTTTAAGGGTTTGGTGTTTGTTGAGGATGTTTTGAAGAGGAATGTTGCCGAAGAAGATAACCTTTCCGTGAATGACCTGATGCAGGCCACTCCAGATATTGTACTGGTTACTGATTCATTAAAAAAGGTGCTGGGAAAAATGGAAAAGGAAAACGCTTGGCTATTACCTGTTTTGGATGAAAGTGGTGCATACCTTGGGTTTGTATCCAAAACGGCAATTTTTAATAAGTACAGGGCTTTGTTAAGCAGGCAAGCGGATTATATGGAATAAAAAAAGCTCCTGATTTTTTCAGGAGCTTTTTTGTTTATTCTGTGGATCTTTTTAATCCGAATTTCTCGATCTTACTATATAAATGACTGCGCTGGATATCTATATCATCTGCAGTTTTGGATACATTCCAGTTGTTCTTTTCCAGTTTAAACTTGATGAATTCTTTTTCAGCATAGTCTTTGTAATCCTGAAAGTTATTGAATTTATCGTAAGCCAGGGCTGGCGAAGGTGCTATCTGGGTAGATCCATTTGGAACACCTCCTGCTGCACCTATATTTGTTCCTCCGCTAGGATTTGCAAATACGGTTACATCATGATCTGTAATGGTTTTATCACTTAAAATGATCAGACGTTCGATCATGTTGTGTAATTCCCTAACGTTACCTGTCCATGGCAGACTTTGTAATGCCGTCATGGCGCTATCACTGATCTTTTTAACCGGCATGCCGTATTCTTTACAAATTTCTTCAAGGAAGCTTTGTGCGATCTCCGGGATATCATCAATGCGCTCACTTAGATGTGGAACATGTATGTTTATTACGTTTAGGCGGTGGTATAAATCCATACGGAAATTACCATCTTCGATTTCTTTTAAAAGATTTTTATTGGTAGCTGCCAGTACACGAACATTAACTTCAAGTTCTTTTTCGCCACCTACACGGGTGATTTTGTGTTCCTGTAATGCGCGCAAAACTTTTGCCTGAGCAGAAAGGCTCATGTCGCCAATTTCATCTAAAAACAGCGTTCCCCCATTGGCAAGTTCAAATTTACCTATACGCTGTTTTACGGCAGAGGTAAATGAGCCTTTTTCGTGGCCAAATAGTTCGCTCTCTATCAGTTCTGATGGAATGGCAGCACAGTTAACCTCGATAAGAGGGCTGTCGGCTCGATTCGACTTTTCGTGTAACCAACGTGCAACCAATTCTTTACCACTACCATTTGCTCCGGTTATTAATACCCTTGCTTCGGTAGGGGCAACACGCTCAATAGTTTCTTTAATTTTGTTAATATTCTCTGAACTACCCAGAATATCTCTTGTCTTGCTAACTTTTCTTTTTAATACTTTGGTTTCAGTAACTAAAGTACCTCTGTCGAGTGCATTTCTAACTGTAATCAGTAGCCTGTTTAGATCCGGTGGTTTTGAAATGAAATCAAATGCACCTTTTTTGCT
>NZ_CAMLHF010000091.1 GCF_946479715.1 uncultured Pedobacter sp.
TAGAAATACTCCCATCTGCGAATCCGCTATTGTTGGTGCAGGTTTAGGGCTTTCTATAAATGGATATAAAGCCGTAGTAGAAATGCAGTTTGCAGATTTTGCTACCTGCGGTTTTAATCAGATTGTGAATAATCTGGCTAAAACCCATTACCGCTGGGGAGAAAAAGCTGATGTTGTAGTTCGCATGCCCACAGGAGCAGGAACTGGAGCGGGCCCTTTTCACTCTCAAAGCAATGAAGCATGGTTTACCAAAACTCCTGGGCTAAAAGTTGTTTATCCGGCTTTCCCTTACGATGCCAAAGGATTACTGCTTTCAGCTATAGACGATCCTAATCCTGTAATGTATTTCGAGCATAAATATCTTTATCGTAGTTTGAGCGGTAATGTACCATCCGGATATTATAACATAGAGATTGGAAAGGCCAATATTTTAAAGCACGGAACACAACTAACTATAATAACCTATGGATTAGGTGTTCACTGGGGGCTCTCTTATCTTGATGAAAATCCGGAGATTTCAGCCACTTTAGTCGACCTACGAAGTTTGCAGCCATGGGACAAAGAAACTGTTGCCACAGCAGTTAAAACAACGGGCAGAGCCTTGATCTTACATGAAGATACATTAACCTGTGGTTTTGGTGCTGAATTGGCGGCATGGATCTCTGAATATTGCTTTAAATATCTCGATGCTCCGGTTATGCGTTGCGCAAGTGTCGATACAGCTATACCTATGAGTAAAACACTTGAAGATAGTTTCCTTGCGAAAAGCAGCCTGCCGGATACAGTGAAACGCTTGTTGGCTTACTAGTTTAACTTGGCATGATAATAGCCTGTTAGTTAAGCATAAGCTAAGTTAATCGTATGAAATTATTATGTCTATTTTCCCTGCTCGCTATAACTGTTATGAGTTGTAATCAGGGTCCTAAGCACCCTCAAGCCGATCTTGTTAATGCGCGCATTGGCACTCCAATGACTGAGGCTTCGATATTACTTTACGCAGACTCTATTGATGCAACCCTCAACACTTATGAAAAGAATATCAGTCTGGTTTATCAACTGGGGCAGGCAACCATGCGTGTAGAAAAATACAGTTGGAATGGCAAACCGGTATTGTTTTCTCAGTATAAAAATGATGAAGGGATAAGCAATGAAATAAAAAAGTATTACTTCAAAAATGATAGCCTGATTTTATTGAACGAAGGAGCTAAAATCACCAAACAGGGAACAGATATTTTTGAAGACCACCGTACTTACCTTAGAAATAACATTCCCTTTAAAGAAGAATACCGCAGTTCACCCACCCTCTCATTGCTTAAAGCTGAACCCTTCCAAATCAGAAAGAAAACTTCCCCTGATCAGACAAAAGAATATAATGAAGACCTAAAATTGTTAAACGATGCAGTTAACGGTGCTGATAAATTTGACTTGGTTTTCGATAACGTTATATCTGCTCCGGATGAAAGGTATATCCTCTTAAAAAGTAAAATCGCCGGTGGCTATACCGCAAGTATTTCAGTTAAGGAAACGGACAGCTATGTGGATAGCCTGTTAAAAGACCCATCAAATTTTAAAGACAAAAAATTGAATATAAAGTGGGATGTAAAAGATAAAGAGGCGGTCTATGTACCGGTAGCTGCTAATGTTACTTCGGCTAAAGGATTAAAAAGATAAATATTCCCGTTATCAAGACAAACACAACGATATCTTTTTCTCAGTCGCTCTCCTTTTTTAAATTGTCTTCCGTCTTTTATGCTAAATACGGTATTTATTGGAAGCTCTTCCAGGCGGGAAACATTTAACAGCAGATCATATTTTTTTAAAGCTCTCGACAACTTCAAATCAGTACAACTGGCAGCAGATGGGTTATTTAAGTAGCTTACAATTGCAGCTTGTACATCCTCAGGAAAAATGTTCTGTTCAATAAAAGGCACCATCATGCGCTTAAAATTCCGTTTCCATTCATCGCCATGAGGCTTTACTTTATTTTTGTGATCGTTCCATGTTAGCAGATGTGCAAATTCATGAACAGTGGTTACAAGAAAGGCGTACGCATTAAGATCATTATTAACCGAGATCTTATGCCCTGCACCTTTAAAGGGATGTCTGTAATCGCCTAGCTTTGTTGCTCTGTTTTTAGAAATCTTAAATTCACATTGAAAATAATCTATCCACCGGGCTATAATTGGAGCCGCGGCAACAGGCATGTATTGTGCTAAGATATTCTCCTTTTTCACAAAGGCCAAGATAATTAAATTACTTTAAAAGTTGATAGGCTATCAGACTTGCCACATATGCCATTCCGGTCATATACACAATTTGAATAATAGGCCATTTCCACGATTTGGTTTCTCTGAATACTACTGCAACCGTACTCATACACTGCATTGCAAACGCATAAAATAACATTAGGGAAAATGCTGTGGCAAACGTAAATACAGGTAATCCGGTATCCGGATCTCGCGCCCCCCGCATTTTATTACGGATGGTAGCAACCTCCCCATCATTATCTACACTATAAATAGTGGCCATTGTACCCACAAAAGCTTCTCTGGCAGCAAATGAGGTAATTAACGCGATACCTATTTTCCAGTCGAATCCTAATGGTTTTATTGCAGGCTCTATCACGTGCCCTAAAATACCGGCATAGGAGTTTTCAAGCTTCTCTGCGGCTCTATCTCTTTCCAATGTACTAATTTGCACACTATCTTTCCGGGCTTCTATAGCCGCATATTTATCGTCAATTTCTTTAAACCTTTCAGATGGGCCGTACGTTGCCAATACCCAAAGGATAATAGAGATGGCAATAATTACCTTACCTGCTTCAAATACAAAAGTCTTTGATTTCTCATACATGGTATAAATCACATTTGTCCATCTTGGCATTCTGTACACAGGCAGCTCCATAATGAAATATGATTTCTCTTTCGCCTTTATCAGGAACTTCATTACAAAAGCCACTACAACTGCCGCCAAAATACTAATAACGTACATCCCCATAAGGGTTAAGCCCTGTAAATTGATAAAGCCCCATACCATTTTTTCTGGTACAACCAATGAGATCAGTAAGGTATAAACAGGTAATCTGGCAGAGCAGCTTACCAAAGGAGCAACCATAATAGTGATAATACGATCCTTCCAGCTTTCAATATTCCTTGCACTCATGATTGATGGAACGGCGCACGCCAAACTTCCAATCATAGGTACTACAGATTTACCGCTAAGCCCAAACTTGCGCATAATCTTATCCATCATAAAGGTAACGCGGGCCATATAGCCGGTATCCTCCAGTATAGATATAAAAGCAAACAAGATCGCTATTTGAGGTATAAATATCACTACGCCACCTAAACCTGCCAATATACCATCCAAAAAAAGATTGGTTAAAATACCATCCGGCAGATGCTGGTGTCCGTATTCAGTAAGCCAGACAAAAGCATATTCAATTAGCTCCATTGGATAAGATGACCAGGAGAAAATAGAATTAAAAATAAAAAATAGAATCCCGATGAAGATCAGAAAACCCCAAAATTTATTGGTAAGTACCGAATCCAGTTTATCACTGAAAACAAACTTTCTTGCAGCTCCGGTATCTTCTACCACCCCACTTAAAATGGTGCTTAAATATCTGTAGCGGGCAATGGTTTCAGCCGCTTGTAGCTTGGAAGATTCAAAAGTATGTTCAGCTTTTATCCGCTCAAAGGCTTCATGATCCTGAAGGGAAAATGTATTAAGATGCTCGTGCTGATGTAGTATTTGTAAGGACAGATAATTATTTTCTGTCTTGATGTGCTGCTTAACCAGATCAATAGCCTCTGGCGCCAATACATGCATATCCGCTCCCTCTACCTGGGTAGCAATTTTTGTAGTATTATGAATAGCTTCCTTTAGCTCGGTTAAGCCCGAATTGCTTCTTGCAGAAATTGCTATTACTTGTATGCCCAGCCGCTCAGAAAGTTTATTGATATTGATATCAATTCCTTCCTTTTTGGCCATATCGGTCATATTAAGTGCCAGAACCATTGGAACACCCAAATCGGCAACCTGCGAATAAAGCAATAAATTTCTTCTAAGGTTTGTTGCATCTGCTACCAGCACAACAATATCAGGATGGCTTGAATTATTTTTATCAGCCAACACCTGAAATACAATGCTTTCGTCTTTGCTCTTTGGATACAGGCTATACGTACCGGGTAAATCAATTATTTCAGCCTGTTTATTATCGGCTAATTTGCAATAGCCTACTTTCTTGTCAACAGTTATACCCGGAAAATTTCCAATCTTTTGATTTAATCCTGTAAGCAGGTTAAAAAGTGTAGATTTCCCAGTGTTGGGGTTACCAACTAAAGCAATTTTAATATCTTTTGCCAAAATTATTATTGAATTATAATAATAGACGCTTCGTTTTTACGCAAACAAAGTTGATATCCTGCAACGCGAATAGCTATTGGGTCACCAAGTGGCGCAAAACGTTCTACTTCTACTGTTTCACCAGGCAAGCATCCCATTTCCATTAATTTTACAGACATTTCAAGATCTGTAAATGCTACGATAGTACCTTGTTCTCCTGGATTTAACTGTGAAAGTTTCATCTATGTATATTGTTATTTTGAGGCGCAATTTAGACTTAATTTATAATAAATCCAAATAAGCAGGGATTTATATATAGTCATAAAAAAGCCCTTTAATAAATAATGGGCTACTTGCTAAACTGATAGAATTACTTACGTGGATAGCTGGAATAGCTAACTTTTGGGCATTTACAACCTGGTTTAAAAATGCTGCAGCTGCTAATTAATCCTACTAACATTAACAGCATCAATAAATTAAATCGTCTTTTCATTGTAATTAGATTTGTGTAGCAAGATATAGCTAAAAACGCCCATAAAAACACCTGTCATATCACATCCAAAATCCCACCACTCTGCTGATCTGTAAGTAAAAAACTTCCATTGTAACAATTCAATGCCACCCCCAAGTGCTGCTGTAATCACAATGATCTTAAATATGGTCAGAGAGCGGAAGCTATAATTATGCTGATGTTTTATTTTACCATAAAACAAAAGAATAGTAAGCACATAAAAGAACCCTAAATGAACCAATTTGTCAAAGCCTTCAAAAAAAAAGCCTGATCCACTGGTATCAGGCATTTTCATATTACAAAGCACTAAAATTACAATGGTCCATACAATGGCCCAGACCTGATATTTTAATTCCCCGAATTTGTTCATCAATTATGCTCCTACAAGTGCCTTGTAAGCATCCGCGGTTAATAGGCCTTCAACTTCCGAAAGATCAGAAACAGCAACCTTAACCATCCATCCCTGTCCATATGGATCAGAATTTACCAGCTCTGGGCTGTCATTAAGAGCAGCATTAGTTTCTGTTACAGTAGCAGTTACTGGCATAAACAAATCTGAAACTGTTTTAACCGCTTCTACAGTACCAAACACCTCATCCTTGCTCACTTCGTCACCTACGGTATTAATGTCGATATACACGATGTCACCTAGCTCACGCTGTGCAAAATCAGTAATCCCGATATAAGCTTCATTACCCTCAATTCTAAGCCATTCGTGGTCTTTAGTGTACTTTAATTCTGATGGAAAATTCATTTCTCTAAATTTATTTTTTCGTAAATCTTTTACCGCTCAACACATTAAATAAGCTGCGCGCGCTCAAAGGTAATTAATATCAGTGTTTATAACAATCCTTAATTCAGAGTAATCCTTAAACTAAAACCAAAATTACTGAAAGAGGTGTTAAAGGTTTGTGAAGTATATGGCTTAGTAACGTTAGAATCATAGAACACCCGCACATTAAAGCGCTGGTTAAGTACATAATCTATACTAGGTCTGAAGGTTATGTTCTGAGCTCCTGATGAAACTTCTGCCTCAGTAATATCCGCACGATAAATCACAGTCTTATTATCTCTTAATGCAACGTCTAACTTAAAGTCCATATTATTATCGGTCTTTAATCCTTTAAATAACCCAAACGGGAATCTAAATTTATTTGTTCTGTAACCCAAACCAAAAACCATATTGTTTTCCGTTAATTGAGCCAGCTGGCTGTTTGCAAGGCTTAATCCCAGCAACCTCGATCGGCCATACTCAAAATTAGCAGTCATGTTATTTTTCAATCGGGTATCA
Source organism: uncultured Pedobacter sp. (assembly GCF_946479715.1). Next base: position 6,150 of record NZ_CAMLHF010000091.1, read on the forward strand.
ACACCAATTAGTGGGGCAAATTGTTCGGCAATAGTTACCTGCGAATACTGGAACTTAGGCAAGAAATTTCCTCCGTCAACATCTTCTCTGCTAATTACAGAACCATTGCTTTCCTGATACCGCAATAAAGAGTTAAAACTGTTAACACTATAAATTGAGCGATACGAATGCCTGATGTCTATCGAGTTAAACCGATCCGCAAGGAAAGCAATACGGGTTAATCCTCGGTAATTCAACCGCCAGTTCGGTAAAGGAATACTTGGAAGAGAATTCAGGTTAACAGAAGAAGCACTTCTGCCCGAATAAGCTGCTAAAAATGCGGAAACAACCACATCCTGTGCATTCTTATCATAGCCATCTGCATAACCACCAACTATTCCTCTCGAATTTGGGTTTTGTGCCCCCAAGCGCTGCGAAATCACCGAGCGGTTTGCCATAAATTGGTTAAACAGCTTTGAGACTGTACTGCCAGATTTTTCTGAGAACGAGGTGCGCAAAGAAATAAACGAAATACTATAATCACCTGTTGTATACGGACTTAAATCCTCAAACGCACGACTATCATTATCATACCTGTAATTTGTAGAGAAATTCGAGGTTCTATTCTTATTTGCAGTAAGGGTAATGGTCAAATCCCGAATGGGTTCAATTAAACTGGTAAAGCTTAAGTCCTCTCTTAGGGTATTCACATAAAGCTGTGTCTGTAAAGTATCCGTAGTGAGCCATCCATTATTAACGGCCATACTTCTGATATCACGCTGACTTCCGAACACAAATCCCAGTCCCGGAGCCCCGGTCACATCATCAATACCAAAATAATTGGTTTTAGGTAAATACCCGGGCATAAATATACCTCTGGTCTGCGTATAAGCACCTACAATATTTTTAATTCCTGTAAGTAACCCCACAAAGAATCCTGTTCCCGATTGCTTATCTGTAGTACCTGTACCTGCCTTCCTCACAAATCCAAATTTGTTGTAAAGACTCGCAAGGTTCAGGTTTGGATTAATCTGAATGATCCTGGAATTCTGAATGGTATTTCCCAAATCAATAAGTGGATTTCTAAGTGTTGATAAAGGCTCAGTCTGCCAGTTAAAGCTAGTTCCGTAACGGGTAGTCACATTTAACCAGTCCATTCCCGGGATCTTATTTATCGGTAAATTATAAGTAACATTTAAATTATGGGAGTAGTCTGTAGTTCTGCCCAGTCGCTTTAAGTTCTGCCAAAGTGTATCTCTTTTCAATCCGTCAATCCGGCCCTCAGGCTCGTCAATAATAGAGTAATTGGTGGCATCAAAATCTAAGGTAAGTGAACGCGTAAAATTCCACGAAATGCCATATACTCTGGTAACAAGGAAATTCTTATTAAACGTAGTGTTTATAGGAATGGCATTATTAGGATCATTGTTACGCAGACTGTTTTCCGAATAATAGCGATCCAGATCAATTCTGAAGTTTATTGAATTAGGCAATAAACTAAAGTTGATTTCTTTCAACAAAGCCAGCGTATTCGATTTAATGATCTTGGCAAGCGGTTCGTAGCTCTTAGATTGTCCTGCATAATTATAGGCCAGGGAAGCCCTGTAAGTCTGCTGAATATTATTCTGGTTGATAAAATCTCTATGCGCAAATTTAGTATAGGCATAGCTTGCGTTTAGATTTTCTATATCCCATAGCTGAGGTTTTTTATCAAGATCGGTACGCTCTTTTCTTACATTTGTAAAACTGATACTATTGCGGGTGGTGTAATCCTGTGCATAGTTCAGAATCTCTTTTTTCTCTGCTTTTGTGGCTCCTTGCAACGCTGTTTTCAATTCAATATCCGGTGTTCTGGGATCATATTGCGGTGTACTTATCTGACTTGAATAACTAATAAACATAGGAATCTTTACCCCCGATTTGTTAGGTAAAAACTTTCCTAACTCCATACTCGAAGAGATATCAAAAAATACATTATCAGCTCTGTTCCTTTCGCTCACTCTTTTTTCCAGGGAGCCAAATCCAATAGTAGATTTACTTCCCGAAATGTTTACATCAGCAAAATCTGCCAGTTGTGCATTCATCCTTGCAGTTGCAGCCCAGCCTCCCCTTTCGTCAAACTGGGTCAACCTTAATTCGTTAAACCATATCACCGCGTTTTTATCCAGTCCATCATCCTCACCCGGGTTTGCAGGATTTCTAAGTGGATTTTTCACACCTAGCATATAAACCCTAACCTTACTCATATCAGGCTGGCCCTTTATCGTAATTGTTTTTCCATTCTCAATAAATTCGTATGGAATATTTACCGGCCATGGCTGTCCGTTAAGCATGGCCTTGTTTCTGGCTATTTTAGCCTTTTGAAAAATCTCAAGTTCTATATCCAGTTTATTCTGATCCGGCCATATGGCATATGGATCACTTGTTCCCGGGTTGGTAACCCTTAAAGGCTGTGAGTACTCGTAATAGTTATCCTGATTGTCTGTTCCAATCCTTAAAAAAGCACTAAGATCATTATTATTCAACACATTGCTACCAAGGGCTTCCAGGTGAATATACATCTCCAAATGCTTGTACGATCTAAAATCATTAATAGCGGTTTTAAATGTAGCTCTTCCGTATCCATCCCTCAAGTTTTTGATCGTTACCGCCAGCGACTGCTCATTCTGTCTGGTATCACCACGATAATTGCTGAAATCACGTTCTCTTTCAATACCGGGAGGAACAACATACGGTATTGGAGTGCGTTTTCCGTTCTCTTCGATGTTCACCGTAGCTACTTCTATTGTCGAATTATCCGCTCCTATTGGCTGTAATACCGGATCAACGATTACCTGTGCAGGATCATTATTTGCATTGTACTGACGCCATTCCCCTCTTATCAATTGAATCTTTCCAAATCTTAACACAGTGGTATCGGCATAATTGGTCAGGAACATTCTAATGAAACGGATCGACTTAAAATCCTGGATATTTCCAACCTTTTGCTGGTATTGTGCCAACGGAATTCTGATCTGATACCAGGTAACAGGCTGTGTTTGTCCATTAGCTAGTTTAACCTGCGAGGTCACTTTGTCAGTCACAAAATTTTGTCCAACCATTAAATCTCCCGGACGCATAGATACTTTATACTGGAAATACTCGTCAGACTGGGTCATGTTATTATCTCTGTTGATGTCCTCCCCATCCGGTAAAGAAGTAGAAGCTGAATTCTCTACGCCAAAATCTTCCTGAGATTGTTCCGGGGTCTTAGAGTTTCCTTCAGTACCATTGTATCTCTGGTAGCGTTTTAAAATTCCCGCACCTGCCTGATCGAGCGCATTACTCCTGTAATAGGAATAATCATCTGATGATGGGTCATTTTCTAATTCAGCAGCAGCATCTGGATTTAACTGCCCCTTTATTTGATTAATAAGCGAGGCGAATTTGACACGTTCATCATTATTCGACAGCCCATCCAATCCTACATCCTGGCTTCTTCTGGCAGCCGGATCATTGTCAAATGCCTGAACTACCGGTTGCAGCTTAGGCACCCTGCCCCAATTGGTTTCATCAAATTTACTTGGATCTCCATTTGCAGGCAAACCATTTTCTAATGATTTACGTCCGTCTTTCAGAATGTCTTCTGAAATATTTCCAACATTAAAATACAAATCTCCTCCGGCAGAATTTGGTTTATAAATATTTGGGTCCATAACCCATAATTCTATAAACTCTATATTCAGAGCCTCAAAATCATTGGTTTCAATTCTTCTGAATAAACCACCCCATCTTGATTTAGGATTATTTAACAAACCATTAGAACTAAATCCTGTTGGTGCATAATTATAAGGCCCTCTCACTGTCGGATAAAACGCGACATCTAAAGTTGGCAGGGTAATCGATTGACCGGTACTTGTTTCTTTAAAAGGGAAAACCTCTTGCTCTATAATTTCGCGCACATAATGATTAGACAATTCTGTACGGTTACTTCTTATGCTGGCAGGTAAATTACTTGCGTTTCTGTTGTAAAAAGTCGGATCAATATTATAAAATGCGATACGCGCCCTATTGTAGCCATATGCAAGGTCATTAGTCAAATTTGATTCGGGGAAAAGCTGAGGGGTGCCCGACAACTGCCATGCTACAGCACTTTTAAGATCTATTATAGATCTCGATGCTTCAAAATCATCCAGGTAACTTACCCCACCTTTTTGGCCTCCAAAGTTAAGCGCATTCGGGTGACCAGGTAACAATTGCGCAAACTCTCCCGAAAATGTAATGCTCGAGGGAGCTTTAGTAGAAAGGAAAGGCAATTTATCAACCAGCTTGGTCAAAAATCTTGAAGGTGAACTATAATTAATATCCAGCCCCCATATGGTATTGGAAATCGGTTCCTCTCCAATGTTTACTTTTGGTGTTAAGGGCTTTTCTGAAAGGTTCATGATTGTACCTCCCAAATTCAGTTTATTATTTACTTTATAGTCTAGCCTTGCTCCAAATAAAGATCGTTGCTGCAGCCCAAAAAGTTCATTATTTTCTGTTGATATTCTTATCGGCTGACCTGATATTAAAATTCCTGTATTCAATATCTTCACCCTTCCTCCCTGGTAGTCTACCGTAAAATCTACTCCTTCCTGCAACGGAATTGTTCCGGCAAAAACCCTCACTGAGCCCTCCGGCACATTGATGGCATTTAAGCTAAACTCAGAGGCAATATCAGATTGGTAACTTCCTTTAATAATATACCTGTTCTGTTTGGTAAACAATTGCTGCGCAACAACCTTTGTCGAGTCATACAATGCAGTATAGGTATATTTATCAATAAAAGCTTGTTCGGTTGGTAAAAACTGGCTGGCCAGATCTCTTCCAAATGGCTCAACAAGCGGAAAAATTATTCTGCCATTTAATGGATCTATAGTAATGTATCCATTTTTGGTGTTTGAAAGCACGTAGGCTGTATTTCCGTTTGTATTATTAATTGTATTGGTATTGTTAAAAGCATTATTGTTCCCAAATGTGCTTGAAGCGTTCTGATTAGAATTTGAATTAAAAGGATTGTTCTCTGCCTCAAAATCAAAAATCCCATCTGGTTTTGCTTCATCCTGTTGATTTAAACGGTCCAAACCAGCTACCTGTATCCATAACTTATCTTTCAGTGGCCGCTTAAATTCATCCAGTTTCTCACCCTCTGTAATAACTGGCCGCTCAATACCTGTTTTCTCGTCTATTCTAAAGATATCCAGTTTAAAGTTCTGCTGACTGATCTGGTATCCGCCAATAGAATAAATATTTTTCATCATCAGGCCCCATGTAGGCAGGTTAACTTTAGTTGTTTCATTCTTTAATAATTTTGCGAACAAAACTTTAGGGCTAGCCTGGTCAAATGGAACATCAGTAGTAAACTCACCCACCTGATATTCTACACCATTATAAGTATAGCGATACGCAACAGCAAGCACTTCGTCCGTATTCAGCGCATTATTTAAGGAAATATAACCCAGTTTAGGATGAAATGTAAACTCTCTTTCAGTTAGTTTTCTGGCATAAGTGAGCTTTGCATAGTTATCTGTGCCTTTGCTTTGCTGAAAGAAAGAAATAACTGCATTGGAATTGGTTTGTCTCGCATCTGCCGGCAACCTATCTAATAAATTATTTGAATGTCGTGGAAACTGCGCATTCTTAAATGCCGAAGGAAGTACCGAAGTCCCTCCGGTCAGGGTAGCATTATATGGTTTATTCTCTCCCAAATCAATAAAGGCAAGAACATCTCTGGAATCCTGCGTGTTGCCCGCCTTATTGGTAACCCATACTTCTATTTTAGTAATGATAACGCCAGAAGTGATTGTCGGAGGATTAGATAAGGCCTTGTTGTAATTGTCCCTGAAATACTGGGCAAGGAAATAGTGTTTGTTTGCCTCATAATTATCTGCGCTAATCCTGTATTCATTCTGTTGCGCACCATTATTGATCTGTATTTCTCTCGACTGTGATTTTTGCTGGGTAAAAACGGTATTTACGTTCAGTTTACCAAACTGCAATTGTGTTTTTATCCCAAATAGTGCCTGGGTCCCGCTAATTAAGGTCGTATTTAAAGGAAGGCTCACATTACCAGCCTCTATTTTCTTGATTATATCATCATCGCCACCAGTATAATCCAACTTAATCTGGTTCTCAAAATCAAATTGAGCTTCAGTGTTGTAGTTCATGTTAACTTTCAGCTTGGTACCGATATTACCAATAACATCCATCTGGATCCGCTGGTTAAAGTCAAAATTCCCTTGTACCCTCTGGCGTTCATTAAACAAGGGGTTTTCATTTCTGTTTATTCTACCCAAAAAAGTAAGTTCCGCTTCTCCTCGCGGTTGGATATTAATGGTGTTCCCGCCAAAAATTTTCTCGAAGGCTTTACTATTGATACTTAAGCTTGGGATGATCCCCGTTCTTCTTACATCATTGATCTCCTCATTCGAAAGCGTTCTCCAATTTTCGCGCTTAATTTCACTACTTATTAACCGCTGATATTCGGCGATGGTTAAGTATTGAGGGGCAGCAATTAATTTGTCACCCACTAGCTGTCTTATAATATATCTTTTATTTACTGCATCATATTCAACTTCGCGCTTCACATTATCTGGCAAGGGCTTAAAGGAATTTGATAACGACCTGATACCCAGTCGCTGCTTTTCTTTTAAACCGAATAAATTTCTTGACGTATCACTGGCAGACCGCCCTACCACTACCTGAGAGACAGCATTTTTTCCCCAAAAGAGTGTAACCAAAAGGAGAGATAATATTAGCGCTAATTTGTTTTTCAAGAGTAAAAAAAGTTATAAATTTTTTAGGGCTAGCTTAATCATTTGTTCTACTGATAGATCCTGACCACCCACCTTCACCGCGTTATCAATTGCCTTTTCAGATGCAGGTTTAGCAAACCCAAGCATCATTAAAGCTGATAAAGCTTCTTCCTTTACAGTATTGTTTAAAGGGGCCGCAATTAACGACCCCGTTCCTTCTTTCTTTAATTTATCCTGCAACTCAAGCACAAGTCTTTGTGCAGACTTCACACCTATCCCCTTAATACGTTGTATAAGCGGAAGGTCGCCGCTAATAATAGCAGACTGAATTTCATTAGGGGTAATAGATGAAAGCATCATTCTTCCTGTATTGGGTCCTATACCAGATACCGAAATCAGGTGCAGGAATAACCTTCTTTCACCTTCATCAGCAAAACCATACAAAGTATGGGCATCTTCTTTAATATGAAGCCATGTATAGATTTTACATCGCTCCGCATCAGCAAGACTGCTGTATGTATTTAGAGATATATTAATATGGTAGCCTACGCCACCGGCTTCCAATACTATATACGCGGGGCATTTAAAGGTTAACTTACCATCAATATATGCAAACATATTTTATCTTTTTGAAATTCTTTTTAATAGACCTTTTTTCGGATTTGCTTCTTGTTCTTTAGCCTGTACATCTAAAACTGCAATGGTTACCATGTTTACAATTTCTCTTACTGAACTGCCAAGCTGCACAATATGTACTGGTTTTTTCAGACCCAGCAAGATCGGGCCAACGGCCTCTGCCTCTCCGAGTTCCTGTAATAATTTATAAGCAATATTACCAGATTCCAGATTAGGGAAAACCAGTGTATTGGCTGGGGCGCCAATCAATCTGCTAAAAGGGAAATTATCTTTTAACATCTCATTATTAATGGCAAAGTTACCCTGCATCTCACCGTCCACCATAATGTGCGGATATTTCTCGTGTAGTATCTTTACAGCTTTCCTAACCTTTTCCGGTACAATACCTTCATTAGACCCAAAGTTAGAATATGAAAGTAATGCCACCCTTGGCTGTATGTTAAATTTACTTACAGATCTTTCTAAAAGCAAGGTTAAATCTACTAATTCTTCTGCAGTAGGATCAACGTTAACAGTCGTATCTCCGAAAAATACAGGACCCTTCTTGGTCATCATCATGTACATTCCTGCAACACGGTTTACACCTTCTTCAGTACCGATAACCTGCAAAGCCGGTTTAATTGTCGACACATAATTCTTAGTCAAACCAGAAATCATTGCATCAGCTTCTCCAAACTCAACCATAGAAGCACCAAAATAATTCCTGTCACGCAGAAATTTGGTAGCCTCAATTAAAGTCACCCCTCTTCTTTGTCTCTTCTCATATAATGAGTTCGCATACTTAGCCATTCGTTCCTGCTCTTCAAAAGGGTCAATAATTGTAACGCCCTCTAATTCCAGCGCATTTTCCTCAATTATCTTCTTAATAATTTCCTTGTTTCCAAGCAGAATAGGGATAGCTATATTCTCATCCTTTACAATTTGAGCAGCCTTTAATATTTTGTAGTTATCAGCTTCAGCAAACACAACGCGCTTAGGATCAGATTTAGCCTTATTCGTAATCGCACGCATAATCGCATCATCGCCACCCAATCGGTGTTTCAATTCCTCCATATAAGCATCCCAATCGGTGATCACCTTACGCGCAACACCAGATTCAATTGCTGCTTTGGCAACAGCAGTCGATACATTCGTCATTAAACGAAGATCCATTGGTTTTGGAATAATATAATCTTTACCAAACTTAATGTTGGTTTCATTGTAAGCCATATTCACCGCCTCAGGTACTGGTTTTTTAGCCAGCTCAGCAATTGCCCTTACCGCAGCGATCTTCATTGGCTCGTTAATGGCAGTGGCCCTCACGTCGAGCGCACCTCTAAAAATGTATGGAAATCCCAAAACGTTGTTCACCTGATTAGGGTAGTCGGAACGACCGGTGGCCATAATAATATCCTTGCGGGAATTAAGAGCCAGCTCATAGGCAATTTCCGGGTCGGGATTTGCCATAGCAAACACGATAGGATTTTTTGCCATTGATTTCAGCATATCTTCTGTTACACAATTAGCAGATGATAAGCCAATGAACACATCACTATCCTTCATTGCCTCTGCCAGTGTATCTAAATTTCTGGAAGTTGCAAATTCAGCTTTAATTGCGTCAAGGTTCTCACGTTTATCCCGGATCACGCCAGAGCGGTCACACATCACAATATTTTCTTTTTTGGCACCTAAAGAAACATATAAGCGTGAGCAGGAAATAGCGGCAGCACCTGCCCCATTCACTACTATCTTAACCTTATCCATTTTCTTTTTCTGCAGCTCACAGGCATTTAGCAATGCCGCCGCTGAAATGATGGCGGTACCATGTTGATCATCGTGCATTACAGGAATCTTCATTTCTTCCTTTAAACGACGCTCTATTTCGAAGCACTCAGGTGCCTTTATATCTTCTAAATTTATCCCTCCAAAAGTAGGCTCAAGAGCTTTCACAATCTTAACAAAATCATCCACATTTGTGGTGTCCAGTTCAAGATCAAAAACATCAATGTCAGCAAATATTTTAAAAAGGAGACCCTTTCCTTCCATTACAGGTTTTCCTGCTTCCGGTCCAATATTACCTAAGCCTAATACAGCAGTACCATTACTAATTACAGCCACTAAATTCCCCTTAGCTGTATATTTATAAACGTCTTCAGTATTCTCAGCAATCTTTAAACATGGCTCTGCAACCCCAGGTGAATAGGCAAGCGCCAGGTCTCTTTGAGAGTTTGTTGGTTTTGTTGGGATAACCTGAATCTTCCCAGGTCGCCCCTGCGAATGGTAATCTAAAGCATCCTGCTTCCTGTTTATTTTAGTCATAAAATTGTCAATTGTAAAGGGTCAAAGTTACAATTCTTTTATTAGGGCTTAAAATAAAAAAAAGGCAATTAAATTACGGATTTCGCGTGTTTAAATGCAATTATGAACAAAATGAACAGGAAAATAAACAAACTGAACGCTAGCTTTTCAGGCGACTTGGGGTGTCATCATTGTTATGTGTACTATACACTTTTATTTTCTGTCCCGGAACAATTGTTAAACTTCTCAACTTATTCCAGACTTTAAGATCCTGAACCTCAACATGATATTTATTGGCAATCGCCCCTAAATTTTGTCCGGGTTTCACCTTGTGGTAAAAGAAGACTGGTTTTGATTTTACATTCCTTACAGGTCGCCGCTCCTCATTTGACGCCAACACCATTTTCATGTTGGTTTCTGTTTCAGGATTCAGCACCTCGTAGATTCTGGCAAAGTTGGCCAGGCTAACTTTTGGGACAATCACACGCTTCGGCATCGATTCTGTTCCGTTAACGATCTTCTTCTTATAAGAAGGATTTAACGTGCAAAGTTCTTCTTCATCCATATTCAAAGCGTTAGCTAAAGTAGGGATAGAAATAAAACGATTAACCTGAATAGTATCTGTAATCTTGATATAAGATGGCCGTTGTGAACTAATATGGTGTTTGTCGGAACACTTCATTACGTACACTGCAGCAATAAACGCAGGCACATAATTTCTTGTTTCGGTTGGTAAAAATCTTCTAAGTTCCCAGAAATCACTGGAGTTGGCTTTTTGCATTGCCCGCTTCACATTTCCCATTCCACAATTGTAGGCGGCAATTGCCAGAAGCCAGTCACCCAACTCCTCATAAGCATCTCTAAAATAGGCTGCAGCAGCATAACTTGCTTGTATTGGATCCTTTCGGTCGTCAACAAAATTATCCATATTTAAGCCATACTCTCTGGCAGTGCCAAACATGAATTGCCATAATCCGGTAGCACCAACCCGGGAAACTGCATGTGGGTTCATAGATGATTCTATGATTGGCAGGTATTTAATCTCCTCCGGGATATTAAGGCTCTTAAGTGCTCTTTCAAAAATCGGGAAATAATAGTCAGACATGCCCAGCATCCTGCCCATCATTTCTTTTCTTCCACTATAAATGTCTATGTACTTTTGTACATATTCATTGTAAGTAAGCGGAACGGTCTTCTCAATAGAATCTAATCTGTTCTTGTAGTTGTAATTATAGTTATTAAACAGGGGCGTTTCATCAACCTCAGGTACTGAAGTTGTGTCGTTCAAAATTAAGCCATGTTGTTGGGCCGATGCTGAAAAGCTAATTAATGCTAAAATGCAATAGGATACGAAGTGTACTTTTATTTTCATAGGCATTTCATTCTGCTTCCAAGGCTTTCTAAAAAAACCTCCTTAGTTTAAGCTATCATTTAAAAATGTTTGGGACAAGGAAAGCAGTTCTTCCTCCCTAAAATGTTTGGTCATCAATTGAATACTTAACGGCAAACCATCATCATTATTGCCCAAAGGTATTGCTACCGCCGGAATCCCCGTTAAAGAGGCCAGTACAGTAAATATATCTGCCATATACATCACCAACGGGTCATCAATATTGTCGCCAATTTTAAAAGCTGGTGTTGGAGTTACAGGGGTTAAAATCACATCAAACTCCTTAAGCATCTCTTCCATTTTCTCCCTGATCAACCTTCTTACCTGCTGTGCTTTTTGATAATATGCATCATAATATCCGGCACTTAAAACAAAGGTTCCCAACAATATTCTTCTTTTCACTTCTTCCCCAAAACCCTCGGCTCTTGATTTTTTATAAAGTTCATTTAAACTGCCGGCTTCCAGGTTACGGTGACCATAATGCACGCCATCATAACGGGATAAATTAGATGAAGCCTCTGCAGTAGTAAGCACATAATATGCAGGAACCAAATAGTCCAGCAAATCAAATGACACGTAATCTACTGTATGTCCCTGTGCCTTAAATCGTTCTATAGCATTCAATATCGAATCCTTAATTGCAGGATCCAATGCTTCGCTTTCCAGCGTTTCCCGTATCACTGCAATTTTCTTTTTGGTCACATTGCTTAGGGCTGCAGAATAAGCAGGTACTTCTTTTTTAGAAACTGTACTGTCATAATCGTCCGCTCCGGCCAAAACCTCTAACAATATTGCCGCATCGCTAACTGAAGATGTAATGGTACCTACCTGATCAAATGAGGAAGCATAAGCAATTACTCCATATCTCGAAATACGGCCGTAAGTTGGCTTAAAACCAATACATCCGCAAAAAGCTGCTGGTTGTCTAACAGAGCCCCCGGTATCTGTTCCTAAGGCCGACAAACATAAATCTGCCTGAACAGCCACAGCCGATCCACCTGATGATCCTCCCGCTACCCTTTCAATATCCGCAGCATTACTTACCGGACCATAATAAGAGGTTTCATTAGAGCCACCCATAGCAAATTCATCACAATTTAGCCTGCCAATAATAACGGCATCTTCACTGATCAGTCTTTCTACAACGGTAGCAGAATAGGGAGATACAAAACCTTCAAGCATTCTGGAAGAAGCTGTAACCATATGGTCTTTGTAAGATATATTATCTTTTATACCAATTACCATCCCCGCAAGCTTACCTGCAGTTCCATTATCGATTTTTTTCTGCACAAGCTTCGCCTGCTCAGAAGCCGAATAAAAAAACACCTCATTGAATGCATTGAGGTGTTGATGAGCTTCTATTTGCTTAAAATAATAATCTAACAACTCAGTTAAGCTGAGCTTTTTTTGACCAATAAGAGTTTGTATCTCTGTTAAGGAGCTATACTTCTTCAAATTCAAGAATACATTAAGATTAATAATTAGGTTCTAAAACCTATAACGGTTTGTTGGTGCGGTTTCTTTCTACCGGTTCATTATCATCAACTCCGTCTTTACCATCTTTAAATTCTTTAATACCTTTTCCCAGACCTTTCATTAGTTCCGGAATCTTTCTACCCCCAAAAAGCAAAAGTACTATTACAAGAATAACGGCTATTTCCATGCCACCTAAAGCGGCTGATATCGTTGTGTTTAACATGATATTTTAGTTAAAGTTTAGTTTTATCTGTTTCTATTTTTGTGTTCTCTGTATCGTTATTCGCAGCAACAAGGTCCTGCTTTTCAAAATCCGATGACTCCCTGTTCTCCTCTACAGCCTGTGGCTCCGGAGTAGTTTCAGAAGGATGATGACGATTGGCATTGGTGTCATTAATAACCGATTCGATATCATCAACAATACCTACGGAATTTATGTTACGATGGATTTCTCTTTTAACCCCTTCTGAGGCATCTTTAAAATCTCTGATTCCTTTCCCTAAACCTCTTGCTAGTTCTGGTAATTTTTTACCTCCAAATAACAAAAGTACCACCGCCAGGATGAGCATAATCTCGCCGCCACCCATGTTCAGGAATTCTATTAACGTCCCTCTATACATTTTCTTACTGATTTATAATTAATTAATACAAATATAAACATTTATAATCCACAATATCCTATTTTGCTATCCATGCTTCAGGATTCTGTGCTGCCATCCCTCTTCTAATCTGGAATTGCAGCTGAGGTGTACCTTCGGTTGTACCCACTGTACCTATTGTTTGTTTTGTAGTCACTTCCTGGTCTTTAGACACACTAACTGATTTTAAGTTCTGGTAAACCGTGAAATATTCACCATGCTTAATCAGCACAAAATATCTACCATATTGCTCCATAACCGTAGTAACCTTACCATTAAATACCGCACGCACGGCGGCCCCCTCAGCAGTTTCAATATTTACACCATCGTTGGTATACGATGCCTGACCTTCCATATGTCTTCCAAAACGTTCCGTAATGGAACCAGTTGCAACAGGCCATGGCAGCGAGCCACGGTTACTTTCAAATTGCGATGATAACCTTGCCGCTTCCGGTGTTGCCGTCAAATATCCGCTGTTTGTTTTTGCTTTTGGCGCAGCGGCAGTCGGAGCAGGCTTATTTTCAGCTTTTGCCTTAGCGGCAGCTGCTCTTTCAGCGGCTAAACGCGCCTCTTCTGCTTCTCTTCTTGCTTTCTCAATCTCCCTTGCAATTGCTGCACGGATATTTCTATCGAGCTGGGCAGATATTTTTTTCCGCGTTGCAATATCTTGTCTATACTGCTTCTCTTCCCTGCTAAACTTATTCAGTACCTGAGATTGCTCACTCTTATTCTTACCAAGTTTACTTTTCTCCTGCTCTTGTTCATGCAAAAGATTGCTCTTCTCTTTAAGATTTTTATCTAAAATTACGATCTTATAATTAAGATCTTTCTGCTTACCCTGTATATAGTCGGCCTGCTTTTTACGGTACTGACCAAACTGCTGCAAATATTTAATCCGCTTATATGCCTGATTAAAGTCGCTGGCCGCAAAAATGAACATCATCTTATCATAAGAGTTCCTGTTCCGCTGTGCAAACCTGATCATACTTGCATATTCTTTTTTAAGCTGTCCTAGTTGCCCCTTTAAATTATGAACAACATTAGTGTTTTCATGAATCTGATTATCAAGATTTTTCATCTCCGAATTGATCACAGAGATCTTGCTTTGCATTAATCCAATTTTGGCATTAAGTGCATTGATCTGGCTTAAAGTAAGCTTTTTGTTCTTTGCTGCTTTATTTGCATTTTTCTGCAACAAATCAATTTCGCGCTGTATTGCTTCTTTTTTTCTTTTCAACTCGGCACTACTTTGTCCAAAAACAACAGAGGCAGATAGTAAAAATAAGAGGAGTAAAAGTAATTTGTTTAGCTTCATTACATCAAAAGTATAAAAAATCAGTTTATTACCTCATACTTATTTGGAACATTAAACGGAAATTCAAGAGCAAGATTGCTTTCAATTTTCGAAAAGTCCAAATTGATATTAATTCTTTTATCCCCGGCCATCGAGTTAATTTTCAGGTTAGTTGGGAAAAGAGAGCCATTAATATTCTGATATTCTCCGTATACAACCCGCAAAGATCTTCCGGAAGCAATATCATTTAAGTTGTTTTCATTAACCTTTAACAAGGTATTAAAAATCACTCGGTAAGCCAGGCCTTCATTCACACCACTAAGGGTCCAAACACCGTTTTCCTGTGCTACCAGGGTCTCATCTCTAAAGAAATCTTTAACCGTATTTCCAGAGAAAATGGCTTGTAAAAGTTCAAAATTAACCTGCTTATTGGTATAAGTATGTACATAATTAAAAGGCTTCTTTAAATAAACCCCCTGTAAATTATTTCTAACCTTAATACTATCCGGAGTAATTAATGCCCTGGCCACTTCAATACCCAAAGCGGTAATACTTACCCAGATCTTTTTATTTTTCTCTATCCTGATGTTCATGTTCACATTATTTGTGTTCCCATTAATATCAAGACTAGCCTTTGCTTTAAGCGAAA
>NZ_CAMLHF010000092.1 GCF_946479715.1 uncultured Pedobacter sp.
ATCAGCTTGTTTAATAGGTCTTGCTTCATGTAAAAACACTGCAGAGCCTAACGTATATAGCATACTTACAGAAGTTAATGCTTTTCAAACAAAAGCAGATGCAGTAGCTGCTGTAAACGGAGTTTACGCCAGGCTGAAACAGCCAAGTGGAATTAGTGACTCATACCAATACTATGCAGGCTTCCAAATGGCCATTACAGACTTTACAACAGATATTGGTCACTCTTTTCAATCTGGAGATATTTCACAACTCTCAGATGCGCAATGGTCTACTAACAACAAATACCTAAATTTTGCTTACCAGCATCAATACAAACTGATTGCTGACGCAAATAACGCCTTAGTTAATATCCCTAAGATCAAAACACTAACTGAGGCAGAAACAAATCAATATTTTTCAGAGATTAAGTTTCTAAGGGCCCTGGCTTATATTGATTTAACTGATGAATTTGGCCCTGTTATTCTTATAACAGAGGAAGAAATGAAAAATCCTGACTATTCTGCTAAAACAACACCGGCAAGTCTGGAAGCCATCAACACATTCTTAATAAACGACTTAGAAAGCGCAGCGGCAAACCTGCCTGTAAATTACGAAGGAAAAGCAATTTACCCTACTAATGATGTGGGTCGTGTTACTAAAGGTGCAGCCCTTTCTTTACTTACTAAACTGTACATGCGCGAGCATCAGTGGCAAAAAGCTTTAGAAACCATTCAAAAGATAGAAGACTTACACCAATATGAGTTATATCCAACTTATGCAGGGCTTTTTGCAGAAAGCAACAAATGGTGTAAAGAATCTATTTTTAGTGCACTGGCTGATGCCCTTAATGATGGAACAGAGTTAATGAACCACTTTGGTCCTTTAAACAATCCGCTTGTAACAGATCGCTGGCAGTACTATGCTGTAAGCTGGAGTTTCTGGAACTCATATGCACCAAACGATGAGCGTCGTGAAATGTTCTTTTATAGCTATAAGGGCACTGACGGTTTACAGTACATGCAAGCACCTGCCGGCCAAACTACCCCGCCAGAAGGCAAATACTACTTACCAGATGTTGCTACTAAAAAATATGCAGATCCAGCAGGCTCTAAAACCTACTATGATGGTCACGGTATTCCAATTCTACGTTATGCAGATATTGTACTATGCAAAGCAGAAGCATTAAACGAAGTAAACGGACCTACACAGGCAAGTATTGACCTGATTAACTCGGTAAAAGCACGTTCAAAAGCAACCCTGCTTGGCGCCCCGGGCACTTATACCAAAGATAGCCTTCGCGACAAAATTCTACAGGAACGAGGATGGGAATTTTTCTTCGAATGCAAACGCAGAGCAGATTTAATTCGTATGGGCAAATACCAGGAAGTAGTTAACACTTATCTGAAATCAGTTGGCAAACCAGCTTCTATAGATATTGCCAAACACAAATATTTCCCTTATCCTCAAACTCAGGTCGATTTAAATCCGAACCTGAACAATGCAGGAAGACTTTAATAATTAATAAATTTAATCGGGATACAGCAACCTACACGGTATTGTATCCCGTTTTTTGTTTCTATACATTTTCATATTACCTTGTACTACAGCTAAAAAACTATTCATATGCAATTCATAAAGAGACTGATTCCCCTATTCTTTTTATTTCTGTTAAATGCCTGCGCTAACCAGTGCGAGCAACAAATTATAGAGATAAAACTCAGCGCTCCGGATAGGAATAGCTTAAAGGTACATGCCGATGTAGAACTCAAAACCGCTTTAGATGTTTCAATCGAATATTGGCCAAAGGGAAAAGAAAAACAAATAACAAGAACTCCCGTTTCGGTCAACAAAAAACATCACCGCATCGTGATGACCAACTTAAATCCCAAACAAGAATATCAATACTGTGTAATCACTCAGACCAGTAAATGCGAAGCCAAAAGCAAAACCTACGACTTTAAAACAACGGACTTCCCAATGTGGATACAGGACTTCTTTAAAGTTTATGCCCCTGATCCTAAGGTGATCCCTACCTCTTTCAAAGAAGGCTATATGCTTATCTACAGAAGAGAAATACCCGGCATTATTTTCATTATAGATGCTAAAGGGGCAATAAAATGGTACCATCAGGTAGATGAAACAGGTTTTAAAACCACTCATTTTACCAAAAACAAAACCCTGCTCTCTATTCTCGGCAATGATGAGTACCCAACCAGTTATGGCAATGAAATACTGGAGGTATCCTTAAATGGCGATACCCTGCTTCATCTCAAAAAAGGTGAAAAGGATTTTAAGCAAACCATACATCACGAAATTATATTAAACAAGCAAAATCAGGTAGTTACCTTGTGTGTAGAACAAAAGATAATGGACCTTAGTAAATATGGTGGCAGCAAACAAGACACCGTTAAGAGTGATGGCATTTTAGTGCTGGACAGGAATGGCAAAAAAGTATGGAGCTGGAAAGTATTTGACGAGCTTGATCCGTTAAAAGACAAAAACTTAATGAGGGATAAGAAAGACTGGATGCATGCAAACAGCTTAAACTTCGATAAGGATGGCAATTACATCATCTCCTTTTATAATAACGGACAAATCTGGAAAATAGACGCCAAAACAGGTAAAGTGATCTGGAAATTCGGTAAAGATGGCGACTTTAAAATGCCTGAAGGAAGCACGTTTGATCAAGGTCATTCCGTTCACATGAACAATCAGGGTAACCTGATGCTGTTCGATAATGGCACCAGTAAAAAACTATCCCGAACGCTGATATTTAAGTTAAACGAAGGCAATAAAACAGCTCAACTGGTTACCGAAACAAAACTTCCACAGGAAATCTATAACGACCGTATGGGAAGCTCTTACCTGATAGCTGATACCACAATTTTACAATGTACCTCAAAAAGACATACTGTAGTACTTACCAACTTTAAAGGCACTTTCCTTTGGATGCTCAAAAGTAGCATCATGCCTTACCGGGTAGAGTTTATACCTAAAGAAAAGTTAGCACCCTATATAGAATAACACGGTGTAATTAACCGTGTTTCTTTTTCATTGTCATTTTAGCTTTCTGCCCTATTCCGTAGTTGTAATCTTTCGTGTTGCTTTCTTTTTTATCATGAAAAGCACCACCACCTTTGGGAGCTTCAACGGTTTCTTTTACTGTTTTAATTTTAGTAGAGGCTTTAACAACTTTATCAATCACTAAATCTTCAGGCAAATCCATAACCGGAATTTTAGCGCCTAACGACTGCTCAATCTTCCTTAAATCTACCAGTTCCATGTCAGTAGCAAAAGTAATGGCCACAATCTCTTCCGGCCCTGATTTTACAACCCTACTTAAAAACAATTCCTTTTGTTCAGGAACCTCAAAGTGGAATAAAAATGGAATACCCGATAAGTCTACATTTGCAGATCCCTCATTTGCTATAACTAAAACCTTTGCTTCAGGGGTATCTTTAAAGTCTTCTATATGATCAAAACCCTCTTCATCAAAAAACAGCGGATTCAAAACAGAAACCTCGCCTGGCTTTGCCGAGTGTAAAGTTTTACCAAGTTTCTGCGCAGTTAATCTCGAATTCACAAAAACTACAACCTTATCAAACACCTCATCATCGCGCAACAACAGGTTCAATAAGTTCACTTTGGTTTTAAAATTAGGCACCTGATACAGCAAAAGCTCATGCGTTATTGCCTTACTCTCCCCAAGATCTTCAACCTCCAAAGTAGTAGGGAAATTCATAAACTGATCAATCATCAGGTTTAATTTATCGTGAACTACTGTAGTAAAAATCAAATGCTGAACTTTACCCGCACTTCTTGCCAATTCACAAACCGGCAACTGCATACCTTGCTTTACAATTACTTCAGCATCATCAACTATCAGCATCTGTAACCTGTTTAGGTTAAGGCCAAGTTTTAAATATACCGCACGAGCTCTGGTAGGTGTAGCTACCACAATATCAATACCATCAAGCAGTTCCTGAATCACCTCATCCATACCCCCTGTACCGTACAAACCGATAATACGCAGATTACGGTTTTTACTTAAAAGCCTGAACTCTTCAATTACTTCAAGTACACGCTCCTGATCCGGAACTAGAATTAATACTTTAGGAGCCTCATCAGTACTGTATTTTAAACGCATTAAAACGCCAAGCACGTAGGTTGTGGTTTTACCACAGCCTTCAGGTCCAACAGCAATAATATCTTGTCCGCCAATTATCCTGGACATAGTTTTTGCCTGAATTTCTTTAGCAGATATATATCCGGCATCATTCATTGCTGTTACCAGCGACTTGCTTAGTTTTAATTTATCTAACGACACAGTTTCCTAATATTAAATTATAATGGCGCAAATTTACGGAAATAAAACAACATCGTTATTCATAGAAAACAGAAAGCTAATACATAGTTAACAATTAGTTTAATCCATAATCTTTAAGTTATAAGCAATGCATCTCCTTCACATCAAAATCACAAAACCATAATCCCATTTTCATATTGATTTTACAGCACTGATCTAGCTTTGCGCTGTAAAAATCAAACTCAAACATGAAAAGAAAACTACTTTTATTTAGTGTTATATGCCTCTTCTTCGCTCAGGCAGCCATAGCACAAAATTTAATTAAGGGAGTCGTAAAAGACACCAAGGGCGTGGGCATACCAGGCGTTAGTGTAAGTGTAGCAAATACAAAAAAAGCCACAGTTACAGATTTCGAAGGAAAATACAGCATTCCGGCAGCTGCCGATGCTACACTTACTTTTACTTACCTCGGCTATATTTCTCAAAACGCAGATGTAGCAGGTAAAACTCAGCTCGACATTACCCTCCAGGAAGATTCTAAAACACTAGGTGAGGTAGTAGTAACCGCAATTGGTATTAAGCAACAAAAGAAAAAAATTGGTTATGCCACACAGGAAGTGAAACTAGATGTATTGTCAGAATCAAAAACAATGAACATCGGTAATGCCCTATCCGGACAAGTTGCTGGTTTAACGGTAAATAACCCTACAGGGATGTTCCAGGCACCAGGCTTTTCTTTAAGAGGTAAAAACCCACTTATTGTAATTAATGGCGTCCCTGTCGAAACAGACTTTTTCGATGTTTCCGGTGATAACATTGCTAACATAAACGTGCTAAAAGGTACCACTGCATCTGCCTTATACGGTTCCAGAGGTAAAAATGGTGCAATATTGATCACTACAAAAAATGCCGAAAAAGACGGATTGGAGATCAACATAAACACCAACAACATGGTTACTGCAGGTTTCACTGTATTTCCTGAAACGCAAACCGAATACGGAAACGGATCTAACGGCAAGTACGAGTTCTGGGATGGTGAAGATGGTGGTATCTCTGATGGTGATATGATCTGGGGGCCTAAATTTCAGCCAGGGGTTAAAATAGCACAATGGAACAGTCCTATCAGAAACAAGCAAACCGGAGAAACGATACAATGGTACGGAAATGTTAAAGGAACTATTTATGATGATAAATCCAAATACGAAAGAGTACCTACCGATTGGGTTAGACACGACAACCTAAACGATTTTCTTAGACCAGGTATAGTAACCAACAACGATTTTTCTGTAGCTTATAAAGGTGCCAAAGCACAATTTTATGCCTCTGGTAAATATTCATTTCAAAGAGGTCAGGTGCCAAATACCTCACTAACAACAGGTGGCATGAACTTTAACTCTTCATTTAACCTTGCCAGCAATCTTCAATTAGACGCTACCCTATCTTACAATAAAGTTAGCTCTCCAAACTACCCACGTTACGGATACGGACCTAAAAACCATATGTACACCATCTTAATATGGATGGGCGACGACGTAAACGGCAAAGACCTTAGAGACCATTTGTATGTTCCAGGAATGGAAGGTTACAGACAAGCCAACTACAACTATGCATGGTACAACAACCCATACTTCGCTTCAGAAGAACTTACACAAGCAACCGACAGAAATGTATTAAATGCACAGGCAAAACTTAGGTGGCAGGTAACGCCTGAGTTAAGCTTGCAGGCAAGAGCTTCGGGACGTGAAAACAAATCGTTCGATAACATGAAAAGCCCTAAATCGTACATGAACTACGGCGATTCAAGAAATGGCGATTACAAGATGTGGAACAATTCGCAAATGAATGTCGATCTGGATTTCCTTGCCTCATATAATAAAGAGATTTCTAAAGATCTAAACTTTACCTTAAACGCAGGTGCATCAACTTTCAATAGAGACATACAGCAAGAATACGCATCTAGTGATGGTTTAATTGTACCTTTTGTTTATAGCTTAAACAACACCCAGGGCCCGGTACAAGCTACAAATTATCTGGAACAGAAATCTATCCGAAGTGTATACGGATCAGCAAACTTCGATTTATTTAATGCAGTTTACTTAAACGTAACCGGAAGAAACGACTGGTCATCAACCCTTGCAAAAGAAAACAGATCGTACTTCTACCCATCTGCATCTTTAAGTACTATGGTTTCAGACTATATAAAAATGCCTAAAGCCTTAGACTACCTTAAACTTTACACCTCATGGGCTAAAGTATCAAACGATCTTGCTCCGTATAGCATCAGCTCTACTTATACAAAAGACGTAACCTACGGATCAACACCATCAGTAACCTACCCTAACGGGATTATCAACCCTAATATCAATCCAGAAAAATCTACATCCTACGAAGTTGGTTTATCAACCTCATTAGTAAAAAAGATAGGCTTGGAATTCACTTACTATAATGTATTAGACGAAAACCAGATCATAGATTTAAGCACATCAGAAGCTTCTGGCTTTAAAACACGTAAAGTAAACGGAAACAAATACAAAACTCAGGGTCTGGAAATAATGGCTAATTATAGCGCTGTAAAAAGCCCGAACTTTAGCTGGGATATTGCCGCAAACTGGAGCACTTCTGTAAAGAAATTAACAGAAATCTATAACAACCAGGCTAAGTTTGGCGATCTGAAATTAAATGAAAGAGCAGATAGCTTCTATGGAACAGTATGGCAGAAAAGTGCCACAGGCGAGGTAATTCTTGATCCAAATACTGGTTTGCCTACGAGAGATAACTTCAACGTAAACCTTGGTCATAGCGATCCGAGCTGGCGCCTGGGCTTACAAAACAAATTCATGATAAAAGGTTTTGATGTAAACATCGATATCGATGGAGCATGGGGCGGAGTTATGCGCTCTGTAACTATCGAAAAAATGTGGTGGGGTGGTAAACATCCAAGCTCTGTTGAATTCAGAGACGCAGAATACGCAGCCGGAAAAGCAATTTACATTCCAGAAGGTGTAGTAATTACCGGTGGCGAGCTTAAAAGAGATGTAAACGGAAACGTACTTTCTGATACACGTACTTATAAGAAAAACACAACTGCTGTAAACTGGCAAACATGGAGTCAGATCTATCCATATCAGGCCAGAGTTACTGAAGAAGAGAACAAGAAATTTGCTAACGTTTTTGATCGCTCATTCTTCAAGTTAAGAAGAATATCTGTAGGCTACGACCTTGCAAAGGTTATAAAAATGGGCAGCTTAAAATCAGTTCACGTATCTGCCTACAGCTACAACCCTTTGATGTGGAAGAAAATGCCATTACTAGATCCTGATTACGGTAATGATGATAACCTGCAAGATCCATCTGCAAGATTTATCGGTTTCTCATTAAGCGTAAAACTTTAACAGCAAACATCTTTAAAACAACAGAACAATGAAAAAATTAATATATAGTTTAATAGCTGGGGTACTCCTTATGTCATCGTGCAAGGACCAGGATTTAATGAACATAGATCCTAACAAACCTACCCAAACCCACCCGCAGCTTTTGCTTACCAAAATTGAATGGGATACCTTCCGCGCCTACAGCGGTACTTCTCCTTTGTACGCAACCCGTATGCTTGTGCAAAC
This sequence comes from uncultured Pedobacter sp., assembly GCF_946479715.1. The sequence continues at coordinate 7,904 of NZ_CAMLHF010000092.1, forward strand.
AGATGGCGAAAGTGAAGGCCAGTATTTTAAATGGGGAAGAGGTGATTTTGCACCCTACTCCTCTCTTAGAAATGTGACTAAAATGATAGAAGAAGCCAATCGTATTAACGACAACTCTTACATCGCCTTAGCCAAATTTTTTAGAGCTTACTACTTTTACAACCTAACCCTTACTTTCGGCGATATCCCTTACAATCAAGCCCTGAAAGGAGAAGATCAGGCAGGTTATATGCCTCCTGTTTACGACAATCAGAAAACCGTGTTTCAAGGCATCCTTAAAGAACTTGATGAGGCAAACAACATGCTTAAAGGCTTAAACGTGATCATTGCCGGTGATATCATTTACAAAGGTGATGCAGCTAAATGGCGCAGACTGGTTAACTCTTTCAGATTAAAAGTATTAATGACCTTGTCGAAAAAAGAAAGCGACAACGACCTGAAAGTTAAAGAAACCTTTGCTCAGATTGTACAAAGCGAACCTATTTTAGGCAATACTGAAGCCGATGGTGATGGGCAACTGATCTTTCTAGATCAGGAAGGAAACCGTTACCCAGAGTTCAACTCAAGCGGATTCGGATCTGGTATGTTCATGGCATCTACTTTTATAGAGCACTTGCAGAACAGAAAAGACCCGCGTTTATTCTTGTATTGTACACAAACAAAAATCGGTAAAGAGGCAGGTAAAGCAATAGATGATTTTACTTCGTACGAAGGCGGAGACCCTGCTGCGCCATATGCAGAAACCAGTATAAAAGCCGCAGCAGGCAAGGTATCTAAAGTGAACGACCGCTTTCCAAGCAACCCTACAAATGAGCCATTAGTACTAATGGGCTACTCAGAACAGGAATTTATTATTGCTGAAGGAATTGTAAGAAACTGGATTTCGGGCGATGCCAACCAACATTATAAAAATGGTGTAAAGGCATCCTTTAAATTCTATCAAACCTATGTTAAAGGCTACGAAGCTTACTTAACAGAAGAAAAAGCAAATGAATACCTGGCATTGCCGGTAAACAACTTTGCATTGAGCACTACAACTGCCCAGAAAATGGAGCAGATAATTACTCAAAAGTATTTAAGAACCTTTTTCCAATCGGGATGGAGTGCATTTTACGACAACCTTAGAACAGGATATCCTGAATTCCGTCGCCCTGCTGGCGTTACTGTTCCTTACCGTTGGATTTATCCTCAATCGGAATACGACAACAACAGAGACAATGTTTCAAAAGCTATTGAAACTCAGTTTGGTGCAGGAAACGATAAAATTAACCAACAAGTTTGGTGGGTAAAATAAGCTCATATTCTTTATAATTTATTCGAAGGATTGATTAGTTTAGGCTAACCAATCCTTTTATTATAACACACTAAAATGGAAACCAGAAGAGACTTTATCAAGAAAGCATCCCTATTAACCGGTGCGCTAGGCATAGCTGGCATCTTACCGCCATCAATACAAAGAGCTATGGCAATAGACCCTAAAGTGGGCAGTACCTTTTTAGATGCAGAACATGTGGTATTTTTGATGCAGGAGAACAGGTCTTTTGACCACGCATTTGGCACACTTAAAGGCGTAAGGGGCTTTAACGACCCTAGAGCCATTGTCCTACCTAATCAATACCCTGTATGGCTGCAAAGCAATAAAAAAGGTCAAACCTATGCCCCATTCAGGTTAAACATTAAAGATACAAAAGCAACCTGGATGAGCGCCCTTCCACACTCCTGGGAAAACCAGGTAGATGCCCGTAACAACGGCAAATACGACGGGTGGCTGGAAGCTAAAAGATCAGGCAATAAGGAATATGCTGATATGCCATTAACCATGGGATATTACAATCGTGAGGACATCCCCTTCTACTATTCCCTGGCCGATGCATTTACAGTTTGCGACCATAATTTCTGTTCAATATTAACAGGAACCAGCCCAAACCGCTGCTTCTTCTGGACCGGTAAAATCCGTGAAGAACAAAATGCCACATCAACCGCACACCACTCTAACGGATATATAGACGGTTCTGAAAACGTTTCATGGAGTACATTCCCGGAACGTTTGTCTAAACACAATGTAGACTGGAAAATATACCAAAACGAGCTAAGCGTAGGCGTTGGTCTGGAAAATGAAGAAGACGACTGGCTGGCTAATTTTACAGATAATGATATGGAGTTTTTTAAACAATATCATGTAAAAAGACATCCTGAGCATCTGGTTTACCTGCGTAAAGCAAAAACCGAACTGGAAGCCAAGCTAAAAGACAAACCAGACGATAAACTAAAAAAGAAGCTTGATTTTGTAACCAAAGAGATCGAATTTTTAGAAGTAAACACTCTTGATAAATTAACTCCTGAGCAGCAAGATTTACATAAAAGAGCATTTGTAACCAATCGAAATGATCCAGACTTCCATAGTCTCGAAACCATCACTTACGATGATAAAGGCACTAAAAGAACTGCCCAAATCCCTAAAGGAGATGTGTTGCATCAATTCCGAGAAGATGTTGACGGCGGCAAATTACCCACCGTTTCCTGGCTAGTTGCGCCAAGCAACTTCTCGGATCATCCCGGAGCACCTTGGTATGGTGCCTGGTATCTTTCAGAAGCCATAGATATTTTAACTAAAAACCCGGAAGTATGGAAAAAGACCATCTTTATTCTTACTTACGATGAAAACGACGGATACTTTGATCACCTGCCTCCTTTTGTATCTCCAGATCCAAAAAACCCTGAAACAGGAGTAGTTTCAAAATCCTTGGACAACAGCTCTGAGTATCTTTACAAAGGCCAAAACAGCGAGAGAGAAAGTTCTTTAGGTTTAGGCTTTAGAGTTCCAATGGTTGTGGTGTCGCCATGGTCTAGGGGTGGTTATGTAAACTCACAGGTATTTGACCACACCTCTTCTATTCAGTTTTTAGAACAGTTTTTAAGTCACAAAACCGGTCAGAAGATATACGAAGACAACATCAGTTCGTGGAGAAGAAGCCTATGCGGCGATTTAACTTCCGTATTTAGACCATACAACGGAGAGAACATTCCATTGCCAAAAGCAGTTGAAAGATTACCTTTTCTCGAAAGCATCCACAAAGCGAAATTCGCCAAACTACCTAATAACTTCAAAAACCTGGATCAACTTGCCATTGCAGGCATCATTAAAAACCCTAAAGGCAACCCTAACTTACCTAAGCAGGAACCCGGAATTAAACCCGCAAACGCAATCCCATATGAGCTGTATGCACATGGTACATTAGACATGGCAAACAACCAGTTTAAAATTGGCTTTACTGCAGGGAATAAATTCTTTGGCGACAAGGCAAAAGGCGCCGGTTTTATAGTGTATGCTAATGATAACAATTGGAACTTTACTGTTGATGCAGGTGATACTATAGACTATAACTGGCCATTAAACAATGACATTTATGATTTAAAAGTGTACAGTGCTAATGGTTTTTATCGCAGGTATAAAGGCAGTGCCAACGATCCTAAAATTGCAGTTTCTTTAATGTACCAAAGTGAAAAAGATGGCAGCAGGGTTAATGGCAATGTATTGTTACACGTTAAACGTATAGCCAGTGGTGAGCAAGTTAGCTTAACTGTAAAAGACAACAGCTACAAAAAAGCTCCAATTAAAGCTGTTTTAAAGAAAAACCAGGAAGAGATTTTTATACCTATTGACCTGAAATCAAGCCATAGCTGGTATGATTTGACTGTAACTTCAGAGAAACACGGGGGTTATAGCCAGCAATTTGCCGGGCATGCAGAACATTCAAAAGAAAGCTTTACTGATCCGCTAATGGGGCATTTGGTTTAATAACCCATCACCCCTTCATCTTTACCTCCCTCATCATCTCGACGACAGGAGAGATCTCCTGAACTTGCACAACCAAGAGATCTCTCCTATCGTCGAGATGACGAGTACTATAAAAAACATTTGAAAAAGTATTGAGAAATACTTAAGAAACACTTGGGTTGGAAGATGGTTGAAAGATCGTTGAGATATAGTTAAAGGATGGTTGAAATATATATAGAGATATTCCAACTATCTCTTAAGCACCCTTTAAACATCCCTGTAACATCTTTAAGTTCAAGTGTTTCTCAAGTCTTTCTTCGGCATTTCTCAACCCTTTCCAATAGAAATTAAAAAAACATTTGTAGTCTTGTAGCGTTTCTCATCGCCCTTGCGTACTAGTAAGATATAAACCAACTATTATGTCCATCAAACTTATACTCCCAATTGCATTATGCTTATGCCTATGTATGAGTTGTAAAAAAAGTAATGACAAAGTAGTTTTTAACGGCACATATACAGGAAAGTTTATTGAAGGGCCGGTCAATCAGCTTGTATCTGTTAACACAGAAGTTAAGTTTAGTGGCGACGGGTATGCAGCTACAAATGGTACTGGTATATTTACAGTTGAGAATTCTTCGAAGATTAAATTTTCTATGGCTTATATAGCATCAATGGATTATGTGGGTAACAAAGTTTTGAATGGCGATTATAGCTATATGATTAAAGGCGATAGCTTGATCTTAGATAAGATATTTCCTTCTACAGAACACCACTACACCTTAACAAGCACTATGAGTTACAAAAATCAATATAGATTAAAGCGAATGAAATAATAAATGTCCATCAAACATAACGCCTCAGATGCTGAGTTAATTAAGGAGTGTAAAAAGGGCAACCTAAAGCACCAGGAAATGTTGTATAAGCGCTTTTATGCTTATGCAATGGGCATTGCCATGCGCTACCTTATTAATAAAGATGATGCTTTGGTGGTAGTAAATGATGCTTTTATTAAAGCATTTAACGCGATCTATACTTTTAAAGATGATTTAGAATTTAAGCCTTGGTTTAGAAAAATATTGGTTAATACCGCTCTCGATAGTAAAAGAAAGAACTTAAAATACATTCATGATAGTGAAATCCCGGAGGTGTTTCAGCAAACTATGTATCCATCTGCCATTGAAAAACTCTCGGCAGCTGACATTTTGAACTTAATGAAACAACTTCCGGAAACGCATCATGTAGTTTTTAACCTGTACGAAATTGATGGCTATTCGCATAAAGAGATTGGTTTGATGCTAAATATACCCGAAAGCTCATCGAGAACTTATCTAACCCGGGCGAAACAGGCATTGCAAAAATTAATACAAAGTGACCTTATAAAGATATGAACACGTTAGACGATAAATTCAGCAATCATATTAAGGCAGTTTTCGAAGAATTTGATACTGAAGGGGCAGATTATGGCTGGGCTGAACTTAGAAAAGATTTCCCTCCAAAAAGCAATCATAAACCGCTGTACCTTTGGTTATCGGGCATCGCTGCATCTTTATTGATAGCTGGGGTGTTATTATTTAACACTTATAATAATGATTCTGTAAAGAATGTTACGGAGCAAAACAATATCACAAAAGCCAATCCTGTAGCACCACAAAAAACCGACAGCAATTTAGATACGGCCGCCAATAAGGAGATTAATTCTTTTGATAAAACCATTGTATCTGCAAAAATTGTTAAAGGAATTGCACCAGTCAGCTTAGAAGAAAAACAACTAATACCTGTTAAGATTACTGATACAACCCTAAATAAGGAGCCCAACAGAGATAGCATTAATCTGCTTGCAAATGTTGTTGCCGTTAAGCCCGATAGCGTAAAAACCACTAAACCTACAACACTTGAGTTTTTACAGAAAGAGAATGAAAAAGAAAACAAATCTGTACTAGCATCGACTGGTAAAAAAGCCAGAGAAGATAAAAAAAATGCATTGTTTGATGTTTATACAGCTACATTTTTAAATTACTACGCAGATAATCCGGTAAAAGTAAATGCCGGGGCGGGTTTCAATGCAAACATTCGGCTCAATAAGAATGTGTACCTTTCTATGGGTGCCGGCATTAGTGAAACCAATATTACTTACCAGAGCTCTGTTCCTTCTTCTTTATCTAACTTGTCGAGCGGTGCAGCTGATGCCGCCCTTATGAACGGTTATGTAGTGGGGGCAAATGGCACTAAATTGGATGCTCGTTTTATTAATATAGACATTCCTGTAGCTGTTAAGTTCTACCCCGGAAAAAGTGGGAAGTACTATTTTTCTACAGGCGTAAATTCAAGCACCTACCTTAATCAGAAATATTCAAGCTCCATAAGTGGTTTTAATCCCTATTCAAATAGTTATTCAGACTTTAAAGGAAAGACTGAAGAAAGCAATTTTAAGGGATTTGATTTTGCCAACAGCGCTATTTTTGCCGTAGGGATAAATCAGTCGCTGGGAAAAAGCAGTACCTTAACTTTTGAGCCTTTCTTTAAACCTTCGCTGCGCGGTTATGGCGACAAAAACATCAAAATAAACACCGCCGGCCTGAACCTGAAATTAAGTTTGGGTGGCAAGAAATAGTTATTAAATTTGATAGTAGATTTACCATCTATCTTAAATTAAATATCTATGAAAAAAACCTCTCCAATCCTGACCTTGCTGTTGCTGGTTTGTTGTGTTAATGCCAATGCACAATTCGGCAAATTAAAAGATGCGTTAAACAACGCTGCAGGTAACATCCTTAATAACAAACAACTTAAGCTACTTCAAAGCGACCCTATAACAACGAACTTTGACGATTGCAACAAGACGGAAACAATGCCTGTAAACTTTGGTGCTGACTCCGTAAAAAAGAAACTTTGTGATTTAACCTCAAGCTATACATCGGCACAGGGCTTTACTTTAAAACCGGGCTTTTATACCGGAACTTTTAAAAGCTTTTGCTTAAAAGCAGGTACTCATGGCCCGGGTAATGGCGATGGCTATTTATATGCACCACTTGCCGGTCCGAAAGAGACGATTGCCAGAACGCTTATCGCAAATTGGGAACAGCATCCTGAAATTGAACAAAGCAAAGTGCAATTGCTTTTGTGGGCAATCATTGCAAAAACTAACTTCAGCAAGCTCTCACCTGATCTTCAGCTGGCGGCAGCTAAATTGCTTAACAAAAATGACATTTCGGCCTTAAGCAGTAGCATAATGGACTATTTATCAAGTGAAGCGATGTTAAAAATAACTGCTAACCTACCTGAGCCAGCCAAGACCATTGTAGAAATTGAAAACAAAATGAGAGGTCTGCTATATCAGGCCAATTCATCGTACGATCAGATTGAGCAATTGGCAATGCTTAGCGGTAATGCCGTTCCAAATACAGATTTCCCAAGAGGCATATGGGGTTTGCATCCCGATGGTTATTACATTAAATACCTGCCTCATTCTTATACCAGAACGGAAGTGGTTATTTATGTTCCTAAAACAATTGCGTCTGTAAATTATCTGCCTGTTGGCATGGTAGCCGTGCCTGCAAGCAGGGGTTGCCAGCGCTTAGGGCAATCTAATTTATTGGCTTGCGAGAATTAACATCGTACACATCCCTATATGAACGTTTCTGATATTATTAATTACCGGCTCTTTAATCAGCAGATTGCCAAAACTTCGTTTAGTACTCCTCAGGAAGTTGTAAGTTGGATGGTGGCCATGCAGGCACAGGAATATGCGATGTCGAAATGGGCAATTGGTTTGCGGTTAAACAATGTTACGGATGCTGATGTAGAAAAGGCCTTTAATGATGGCCAGATATTAAGGACTCACTTGCTTCGCCCTACCTGGCATTTTGCAACACCAGAAGATATTAGATGGTTGCTTGAGCTTACCGCCCCCAGAATTCGTAAAGCCATGGTTTATTACGAAAGGGAGCTTGAACTTGACGGTAAACTTTTTAACAAATGCAATGATATTATTGGTAAGGCATTAACCGGTGGCCATCACCTTACCCGGCTTGCGCTGAGTGATCTGCTTCAAAATAATGGGATCAGTTTAAACGGCAGGCAAATGGGCCATGTAATGATGAATGCTGAAATGGATTGTTTAGTGTGCAGCGGCAGGCGCGAAGGCAAACATTTTACTTACGCTTTGTTTGAAGAGAGAGCCTCATCTGCTATCTCGATAGATAAAGATGAGGCTTTATTATTGCTAGCCGAGCGATACTTTACAAGCAGAGGGCCTGCTACACTTAAGGATTTCTCAGTGTGGTCTGGCCTAACCATTACCGATGCAAAAAAGGCTGATTCTATGCTAGATAGCAAGGTATTTACCAAAGAGGTATTTGATGGTAATGAATACCTGCTAAAAAGAGAAACATTAGAACTGGCATTGGATGCTTCCTTAGCCAAAAAGGGGCAAAAGAGTTTCCTGATGCCTGATTACGATGAGTATGGCATAGGATATATTGATCGCACTGCGATATTTAACCCGATAAAGTTAGCCAGTGAATTTAGGAAGAAAAACCCTGTGTTCGACAGAATGGTTATTGTTGATGGCATAATTGAGGGGACATGGAAAAGGACTATAAAAGGCAAATCTGTAGTTGTTGAGACTTATCTTTTTAGTGAATTAAGCAAAGCAAAATCAGAAGCTGTTAAGAAATCGGTAGACAGATTTGTTAAGTTTACTGGTAGTAGTGAATGATTTTCATTAGATATAAATAAACCACCAAAATGACTTCAACTGAGTTAGAAAAATTACGTTACCCGATTGGAAAGTTTGAGCAACCTGCTCAAATCACTAAAGCTTTATTGGATGGTTATATTGCTACTATTGCTTCGTTTCCTGAGGCTTTAAGGAAAGAGGTAGCTCATTTAAGTGATGCACAGCTAGACACTCCTTACAGACCAGGAGGCTGGACAGTTAGACAGGTAGTTCATCATTGTGCCGACAGCCATATGAACAGCCAGATAAGACTTAAATGGGCGTTGACTGAGGAGAGTCCTGTTATTAAAGCCTACTATGAAGAAAGATGGGCTGAACTTGCAGACAGCAAGGGATTGCCAGTTGAATCGAGCCTGAGGATATTAGATGGGCTTCATCAGCGATGGGTTTTCTTACTAAATTCACTTAGCGCAGAAGAACTTGAAAGAGATTTCATACATCCTGAACATGGCAGAAGTATAAAGATCAATGAAAATACCGGTTTATATGACTGGCATTGCCGTCATCACCTTGCTCATATTACTGAATTGAAAAAGAGGCAAGGCTGGTAATGAGCTTTTCTATTTAAACCTGATTGCTTTTAACGGGCTTATCCTGCTCACCAATAACGAAGGAATAATAAGTACCACGAAGCAAATTACAATTGTAGAGATGTTTAGCAGCAGCACATCGGTAAATTGTATTTCAATTGGCACATACGCCAGGTAATAAGACGTTTGATCTAATTTAAAGATATGGGTATGGGTTTGCAGAAAGGCTAAGCCAAGCCCCAGAACGTTGCCGAGTATAACCCCGATTCCGACCAAATAAAGGGCATTATAGAGGAATATCTTCATTACACTAAAATCAGTCATACCGAAGGTTTTTAGCATACCAATCATATTGGTACGTTCCAGTATCATGATTAATAAAGCGGTAATCATATTGATTACGCCCACTACCATCATTAATGCAAGGATAATTTTTGTGTTTACATCTAAAAGGGACAGCCAGGTAAAAATTGCCGGAAAATAGTCTTGAACGGATTCTGACTTCAGCTTTGTTTCCAGTTCAGTGTAAATGTTTGTTGAAACGGTTTTAAGGTTGGTAAAATTCTTAATTCTGATCTCTATGCCCCCTATTTCATTAGGTTTCCAATTGTTTAAACGGCGGATCAGATTAAGATCGCCCAATACAAAACCTTTGTCGATCTCTTCTACACCAATATCATAAATTCCTACTATTTTAAATGGTCGCCTGCGGGGAGGATCCTGTACAAAATGCATGATAAAGTCGTCGCCTGTTTTTAGTTTAAGGCGATTGGCTGTAAATTGAGATATCATGATTTGCTTGGTGGCAGCAGCACTATCGGCAAAGTTTATAACTGTTCCGCTTACCAGGTGTTTACGTATATAATCCCAGTTAAAGGTCTTATCTATGCCCTTAAAATTTATGCCTTCAACTTCATCATTAGCAGAAATGATGGCTGGTTTTGTAGCATAGGGCTGAAAATATTCGATATCGGGATTGCTTTTGAGCTTGGCGATAGTTTCTGGTTCAGGTACAAAAGGGGACAGTTCAAATGAATTGTTAAGATCGAACTTAAAGATCCTTACATCGCCAATGTAACCCCTTACTTTTTCCTGTATCTCGGTTTTAAAGCCTTTAATAATAGCAACAGACAGCATCATTACAGCAAGACTGAGCATTACCCCTGCTATAGCAATACGAACTATTAGTTTTGAGAATGTACGCTCAGATTTTACGGCTATGCGCCCTGCTATGAAATATTCTGTATTCAACCTCTTGCAATAAATTGTACCTCAGCAAAAATGCATTTTTTATTTCATTAATATTCTCTTGATTCCAAATGGAATCACTTTTTCTATCTTCATCAACCTGTAGATACGATTGCGTAAGACACCCCACTCATAAAGACTGGGGTGTTATAGCAGCTGATCCTGCCCTTATGGAATAACAATTGTTTTACGTTGCACTGTATGGGCACTGAAAAAACCTAGTGCCCCACCCTTGATGTTAGTAGCTGGATTAGCCGGTGCGGCTCCGTCAGATGAACCGTTGGCATTTGAAAGGCTAAACATATAAGTATAAACCGAAGCATCAATACAATGCATTTCTGCTGTCAGGCGATCGCCTTTAACAATATCCTTGCTATGATCTTTGGTGGTATTTTCAAAGACCAGATACTCGTTTATTTCCTGTCCCCTGGTAAATTCATCATTGAGTACTTTATACTCCCGCTGAATTTTGTCATTGATATATTGCTGGAACCAATAGTAATTTGCTACCCCGGGAGTATCTTTAAATTTCACCATCGGTGTTGTACGGGTTGAATCATAATCCTTCGGTTTAAGTGTAAAATCCAGGAACGGCACCTGCTCCGGCATGGTGCTGGATGCGGTGAACATTTCATCCTGAATTGTTACGGTCAGAACATAAGTTTGGCCAGGGGTACCGTTAATTGCCGTTGTGGTATAAATCCCCTTGCTGATCTCGTTCAACAATACAGAGGTGCCATTGTTCTGAATCTTAACAACAGCCCCGCTGATGCCGTTAAACTGGTTGTCGTCACCAAAATTCTTTGTTTGACTAACATTCACCTTACACACACCTGGTTCATTGGTAATCATGCCTTCAATTACATACTTTGGAGTATTGTCCTTAAGTTTCAGGTCGATGGCGTCCTCGCAAGACCAAAGTAGCACCATCATAGAAAGTAACAGGAAACGATATATAGCGTTCATAGACTAAAATTTAAAATTGTAAGATACTGATGGAATAAAGCGGAATAAGGTAGTTCTTAGCGCCTCGGTCCGGTTAGGGTCCGATTCGCTATCCTGGAAGGTAATGCGGAATGGATTTTTTCTACCATAAGCATTGTATAAGCTAAAACTCAGTTCAGATGAGAATTTCTTATTCTGTTTCAACATTCTGGTGGCACCCAGGTCTAGCCTGTGGTAAGCCGGCATGCGGTCTGCATTGCGCTCCGAGAAATAGAAATAACTTTGATCAAGGAGTCGGTATTTTCCATTGGGAAAAGTAACCGCATTTCCGGTAGAATACACCCAATTTGCAGAAACACTCCATTTTTGGCTCAGTTTGTACACGCTGACAATAGAAACATCATGAGTTTTGTCCTGGCGTGCATTATACCATTCATTGTTATTGATGCCATCAATTTTTCTTTCAGTTTTTGACAATGTGTAGCCCAACCAACCGGTTAGCCTGCCGATTTTCTTTTTTAGGAGCAGTTCCAAACCATAAGCACGTCCTTTACCAAACAGCAATTGTGTTTCAATTGGCCTGTTTGTAAATATATCGGCCCCATTTCGGTAATCTATTTGATTTTTCAGGACCTTATAGTAAGTCTCGGCTGTGAGCTCATAAGAAGCGCCAATATTCCGATAATATCCCAAGGATACCTGGTCACTCAATTCAGGTTTAATGATGTTGGTACTGGCCACCCACCTGTCGGTTGGAGAAGCAGCATTGGAATTTGAAATCAAATGCAGGTTTTGAGCATTTCTAACATAAGATGCTTTAACCGATGCCCATTCGCTTACCTGCAGTGCGGCGGCCAACCGCGGCTCTAAATTAATATAAGTTTTTACCAGTTCTCCTTTTTTATAAGCAGTTGAACCGGTAATATCTCCTGCTTCGTTGATGCTGTAATATTCACCAGGGCCTAATATGGCAAAAGCTGAAACCCTCAATCCATAAGTAAGGCTAAAAGCAGTACTGGCTTTCCAGGTATTACTCACATACGCTGCATTTTCCAAAGAATACCTATTCTGGAGGTTCTGAGAAATAAAACCCGAATTTCCTGTCGCCAGCACTTCTCCTGGTTTTATGGTGTGAAATATCGAGTTCAACCCAAAACTAATTGTATTCTGCTCGTTAGCATACCACTGGATATCCTCTTTAACATTCCAATCACGGATCTGTGAGAAGAGCGTTAGTGAATTTTCATCAGTATTGGCCTGCACCTTATAATTGTAGTTGCTAAAAATTACCGAGGTATTGGAAAATAGTTTATTGTTAAAAACATGATTCCAGCGCAAGGTTGCAGTAGCATTTCCCCAGTTGATTCCTGAAAGATTATCCGATGCCAGTACGTCTTTTCCAAAATATCCGGATAAAAATAAACGGTCTTTATCCCCTAATATGTAATTGGCCTTCGCATTAACATCATAAAAATAAAGCTGTGTATTATTAATTGAAGTATCGCTGGAAAGTTTCAGAAACAT
>NZ_CAMLHF010000093.1 GCF_946479715.1 uncultured Pedobacter sp.
ACATCAATCACAACAGAATTGGGTTTCATTCGGGTTACGGTTTCCTCCATTACAATGCATGGGCTTCTTCCGTGAGTTGCTCTGATGGCGCCAATGACAACATCGCAGGTAGTGATTGCTTTGCCAAGAACTATAGGCTGCATTACAGAGGTGAATACCCGGCTTCCCAGGTTATTTTGAAGGCGTCTTAAGCGATAAATAGAGCTATCGAATACTTTTACCTCCGCACCCAGCGCAAGGGCTGTACGGGCAGCATATTCTCCAACGGTTCCTGCGCCAAGAATTACAATCTCGGTTGGCGGAACGCCTGTAAAGCCCCCGAGCATCAGTCCTTTTCCTCCTGTTACGTTGCTGAGGTATTCTGCAGCGATGAAAATAGAGGTAGCCCCAACAATTTCGCTCATTGCACGTACTACGCTTAGAATATTTCCTTCATCTCTAAGGTTTTCAAAGCAGATGGCATTAATTTTCTTATTAAGAAGTGCTTTTAGATAGGTTTCTTTTAGTCCGCCCATTTGAAGCGCCGATATTAAAGTCTGCCCTTTGTGCATGAGGGCAACCTCTTCTAACGTTGGGGGGGCTATTTTAACCAATATATCAGCATTAAATACATCTTTTTTATTAAAAGAGATGATCGCACCCTGTTCGCTATGGTCGTTATCGGAAAAATTTGAACCCACCCCCGCACCGGTTTCAATTATAACTTTATGCCCATTGTTAACCAAGAGGGCAACAGATAAAGGAGTCAGGGCAATTCGGTTTTCCTGGAATGAGATTTCTTTTGGAATGCCAATATACAAACTATTGCTTTTCTGACTGGTTTCTGACATTGTCTCTTTGGGTTGTAAAAGCCCTTTTTGAGCAATTGAGGCCATACCTTCGCGTAATCCTGTAGCCATATTTGTTTATGTGATATTTTAGCTTGAAATTAAGAAAAATAACCTAAAAATAAGGGTTTGCCATTTTATATTTTATTGATGGACAGTACCCTCTCATTTTCACCTAACATTTTGATCTCAACTTTAATATAGTGCTCCGGTAAAAGTTCCTCAACTTTTTCAGGCCATTCGATAAAGCAGGTGTTTCCTGAAAAAAAATACTCCTCGTAGCCAATATCGTATGCCTCCTGGAGGTTTTTAATACGATAGAAATCAAAATGATAAAAGGTATTGCCTTTTCCCTCGTATTCGTTTACAATGGAGAAGGTTGGACTGGAAACCAGTTCTTTTACGCCAAGCGCCTTTGCTATGACTTTAATAAAAGTTGTTTTTCCAGCCCCCATGTCTCCTTCAAAAACAAATATTTTTTCAGTTCCGGCAAAATCTAACAGGGCAATAGCGGCTTGATCTAAATCAGATAAGCTGTTTACATTAATATTCATTACTATCTTGAACTGTATGTGGCAATTGGTATAATCATCTCTTCTAATGAAATACCTCCATGCTGGAAGGTTTCATTGTAATAATTTACGAATTGGTTATAGTTGTTCTGGTAAACAAAATAACGGTCTTCTTTTGCAAAGATATAATTGGAGCTAATATTAATTTTTGGCAACTGGGCCTCATGAGGGTTTTTAATAAGGAAAACCTCTTTTGCATTAAAATTAAGGTTGCGCCCTTGCTTGTATCGAAGATTTGTATTAGTATTTCGATCGCCAATAACCTTGCTTGGATGTTTTACCCTTATTGTTCCATGGTCTGTAGTAATGATCAGCTTAACATTTTTCTGAGAGATTTTTTTCAAAAGATCCATTAATGGAGAATGCTCAAACCATGACAGGGTTAGTGAACGGTAGGCGGCATCATCGTTAGCCAGCTCACGAATCATCTGCATGTCTGTTCTGGCATGCGATAGCATATCAACAAAGTTATATACAATAGCGTTAAACTCGTTTTGCAGCAAATTGTTTACTTGCTCATTAAGGGCCTTCCCATCGTCGTAAGTTAATATTTTGTTGTAGCTGAATTTACAATCTTTACGCAAACTGCGCTTAATCTGATCTGCCAAAAAGGCGCCTTCGTGCATATTTTTTCCGCCTTCATCATCGTCGTTTTGCCATAATCCGGGAAAGCGTTTTTCCATCTCCAGCGGCATTAGTCCGGAAAATATTGAATTACGTGCATATTGGGTTGCTGTAGGTAAGATGCTCGAATACGTATCTTCCTCGTCCAAACGAAAATGTTCGGTAATCAGAGGATTAATAATCCGCCATTGATCGTACCTTAAATTATCGATAAGGATAAAAAAGACAGGAACGTTGTTATTAATTAAAGGGAATGCCTTTTTCTTTAATAACTCGTTTGAAAGCAATGGCGCTTTGCCTTTGCCATTGACCCAGCCTAAGTAATGGTCTTCAATGAATTTTGAGAATTGCATGTTTGCTTCTGACTTTTGCATTGTCAGAATCTCGTGCATTTGCGGGTCATCAAGTTTCTCCAGCTCTAGTTCCCAAAAGACTAATTTTTTATAAACATCTACCCACTCTTCATAGCTTAACTTATCATTTAAAGTCATTCCCAAACGCCTAAAGTCCTGTTGATAGGCCATAGAAGTTCTTTCGCTTACAAGGCGTTTATTGTCTATTATTTTCTTTATGGTTAATAAAACCTGCTTCGGGTTAACGGGCTTAATAAGGTAGTCATCTATTTTAGACCCAATGGCATCTTCCATCAGGTTTTCTTCTTCGCTTTTGGTAATTAGTACAACCGGGACATCATTTCTAATGTTTTTTATTGCGGTAAGTGTTTCCAGACCACTCATGCCAGGCATGTTTTCGTCAAGAAAAACCAGATCAAAGTGTTCTTTACCAAATGCTTCAAGGGCATCGTTACCGTTGGTGTATGTGGTAACATGGTATCCTTTTTCGTTTAACAGTAATATATGTGGTTTTAATAAGTTAATCTCATCGTCGGCCCATAGAATCTTGGTTTCCTGCATTATTGTATTTATATAATGTGAATTAATTTGTCAAAAAGAGACTGCGTCTTTCTTACTATGGATAAAAATAGCAATTTTTGTACCGTATAATTTATTTTTTAGGATTGAACAAAAAGAAAATAATAAATGATCCTGTTTATGGTTTCATAAATATTCCTTCAGAAATAGTATTTGATCTCATCTCTCATCCTTATTTTCAAAGGCTGAGGTATATAAAGCAATTGGGAATGACCCATTTGGTATATCCGGGGGCATTGCATACCCGATTTCACCATGCTTTAGGAGCAATGCATCTGATGGGATTGGCTATTGAAATTTTAAGAAGCAAAGGGCATGAGATTAATAGGGAGGAAGAAGAGGCTGCCACAATTGCCATCTTACTACATGACATAGGGCATGGACCTTTTTCGCATGCGCTTGAATATTCGTTAGTTAACGGCATAAAGCACGAAGACATATCCATGCTCGTTATGGAGAAGCTTAATGCAGAGTTTGACGGAAGATTAACTCCGGCAATTAATATTTTTAAAGGCAAATACCACAAGAACTTTCTGGCTCAACTCGTTTCCGGCCAACTGGATCTTGACAGAATGGATTACCTGAACCGGGATAGTTTTTTTACCGGAGTAAGCGAAGGCGTAATTAGTTTTGACCGAATCATTAAGATGTTTAACGTGCTGGACGATAACCTGGTAATTGAAGAAAAGGGGATTTATTCGATAGAGAACTTCTTGATTTCGAGAAGGCTTATGTATTGGCAGGTTTATTTGCATAAAACGGTTATTGCAGGAGAAATGGTGCTGGTGAAGATTTTGAAACGCGCAAAGGAACTTGCAGTTCGGGGAGAAGCTCTTTTTGCAACACCGGCGCTTCAACATTTTTTAATAAATGACGTTACAGAGACAAGTTTCTTTTCTGAAGAGATTCATTTATCTATGTTCGTCCAACTTGATGATCAGGACATTTTTGCTTCCATTAAAGTTTGGCGTGACCATCCGGACAGGATATTAGCCCAATTGTGTAAAATGCTTACCAATAGGAATCTTTATAAAGTTGAAATTACAAATGATGCTCCAGATCAGAACAGAGTAGATGTGCTTAAGGAGAACACAGCAGAATTTCTAAAACTTAGTAATGATGAAGTGTCCTTTTTTGTTTTTACAGATGTAATAAGAAATAGGGCATATGATGCCGGAAACAGCAATATTAATATCCTATTAAAAAACAATATCATAATTGATATTGCAAAAGCATCAGATTTATCTAACTTAGAATCTTTAGACAAAACAGTGAAAAAGCACATACTTTGCTACCCGAGAATTATTTAGCATATTTTAACAAAATAATTAATTTTTAATCCCGTTTTTAGTTTCTTAATCTAAGATGGAATTATAATAACCTAAATAGGTTTATTTGTTCATATCAATTTAACATATAACTTTGTAAAATGCAATTTACTGCCAAGCAGATAAGCGAATTTATAAATGGCACCATTGAGGGCGACGAAAATGTAAAAGTCGAAGAGCTTTCTAAGATAGAAGATGGCAAGCCGGGATCTTTATGCTTTTTGTCCAATCCGAAATACGAGAACTATTTATATTCTACGAATGCCTCTGTAGTTATTGTTAGTCAAGATTTTTTGCCAGCACAGGCTGTAAAAAGCACCTTAATTAAGGTTGCAGACCCTTACAGCGCATTTTCTGTGTTGTTAGACAGGTATAATGAAGTGATTAGTCAGGTTAATGACTCATCAGGAATTGAACAGCCATCCTTTGTTCATCCAAGTGCAAAATTGGGCAAAAATGTCTTTATAGCAGCCTTTTCTTATATCGCAGAAAACGTAGAAATAGGAGATAACTCGAAAATACTTGCTCAGGTTTATGTGGGCCCTGATACCAAAATCGGAACGGGATGCACGCTTTTTCCGGGAGTAAAGATTTATAACCGATCAGTTATCGGTGACAGGGTTTTTATACACGCAAACACTGTAGTAGGAAGCGATGGCTTTGGCTTTGCGCCGCAAGCTGACGGAACCTATTCAAAAATTGCCCAAATTGGCAATGTAGTTATTGAAGATGATGTTGAGATTGGGGCTAATACTACGATAGATAGGGCAACAATGGGGTCCACTTTCATTAGAAAAGGGGTTAAATTGGATAATCTGATTCAAATTGCCCACAATGTTGATGTTGGTGAACACAGTGTTGTTGCTGCGCAAACCGGAATTTCAGGAAGTACTAAACTGGGTGAAAAATCCGTTGTTGGAGGACAAGTTGGTATTGCAGGCCATCTTTCATTAGCCAAGGGAACACAAATTGGCGCACAGGCCGGCATTAACTTTAGTACAACAGAAGAGAACAAACAATGGCATGGCAGCCCTGCTCAGCCACTAAGAGATTGGATGCGTGCATCTGTAATATTTAAGCAATTACCTGCTGTTGAAAAAAGAATAGCAGCCTTAGAAACAACTATCGCACAATTAAAAGCGATAATTGAACAAAACAGTACAATACAAGATAAATAATGAACGTTAAGCAAAAGACCATTAAAAGCGAAGTTTCCGTAAAAGGGGTAGGCCTGCATACCGGAGCAAATGTTACATTAACTTTTTGTCCCGCACCTGAAAATCATGGATTTAAATTCCAAAGAATAGATTTACCGGGAGCGCCAATAGTTGATGCAGATTGTGATAATGTTACTGATACTGCCAGAGGAACTACTATTTCTCAGAATGGCGCAAGTGTAAGTACCGTTGAGCATGTAATGGCGTCGCTTGTAGGGATGGATCTGGATAATGTGCTTATGAAAGTGGATGGTCCGGAAACGCCAATTATGGATGGCAGTGCAATCCTATTCTTAGAGGCACTGGAAGCAGCGGGAATACAGCAACAAGAGATTGATCGTGAGTACTTTCAAATACCACATAATATAACTTATACAGAACCTGACAGAAAAGTTGAGATTGTAGCAATGCCGCTTGACGACTATAGGTTTACCTGTATGATAGACTATAATTCGCCTGTTCTGGGAAGTCAGCATGCAGGCATTTCAAGTATTGCTGAATTCAGAAAAGAAATTGCATCGTGCAGAACTTTTTGCTTTTTACATGAACTTGAATATCAGTTGCAAAATAACCTGATTAAAGGAGGCGATTTAAATAATGCCATAGTTATTGTAGATAAAGAGGTTACTAAGGAAGAGCTTGACCATTTGGCCACTATTTTTAATAGAAAGGCCATAGAGGTTGCGCCTCAGGGAATCTTGAATAACATGGAATTAAGGTATCAAAATGAGCCTGCTCGACATAAGTTATTGGATATGATTGGTGATCTTGCGCTTGTTGGGGTACATTTAAAGGGCCATATTATGGCTGCCCGTCCAGGCCACGCAGCAAATGTTGCCTTTGCAAAGAAGATTAAAGCAGCAATCAAAAAAGAAAAAAACAAAAAGGTACAGCACGTTTATGACCCATCGGTAAAACCACTTTACGACGTGGTTCAAATCATGGATATTTTACCTCACAGACAGCCTTTCTTGTTTATCGATAAAATATTGGAACTTTCTAAAACACATGTTGTTGGCGTTAAGAATGTTACCATGAATGAAGAATTTTTTAAAGGACATTTCCCTGGAGCACCAGTGTTCCCGGGAGTAATTCAAATTGAGGCAATGGCACAGACCGGAGGTATTTTGGTTTTAAGCACAGTTCCCGATCCAAGAAATTACCTTACCTTGTTTTTAAAAATAGATAATGTACGCTTTAGGGCTCAGGTATCGCCAGGCGATACTATTGTTTTCAGATGCGATTTGATGGAACCAATCAGAAGGGGAATTGCCCAGATGAAGGGCGTCGGAATGGTTGGAGGCAAGGTAGTTGTGGAAGCAGAGATGATGGCACAAATTGTAAAAGTAAAAGATAGCGAACCAGTAGCATGATACAACCCCTAGCGTATATACACCCTCAGGCAAAAATTGCCGATAATGTGGTAATAGAGCCTTTTGCAGTGATACATAAGGACGTAGAGATTGGTGAGGGAACCTGGATAGGTTCTAACGTAGTCATTATGGATGGGGCGCGTATTGGAAAAAACTGCCGGGTTTTTCCGGGCTCAGTAATTTCTGGTGTGCCTCAGGATTTAAAGTTTGCCGGCGAGGTAACCACAGCTGAGATTGGAGACAATACCACCATCAGAGAGTGTGTGACTATAAACAGAGGCACAAAAGACAAATGGAAGACCGTAATAGGTAGTAATTGCCTTATACAAGCATATTCTCACATCGCTCATGACTGTGAAGTTGGAGATTACTGCATTTTTTCAAATAGTACCACCCTGGCAGGCCACATTACCATTGGTAATTATGTAGTACTGGCAGGATTAGTGGCTATCCATCAATTTGTAAAAGTTGGTGCCCATGCCTTTGTTACCGGCGGTTCCCTGGTAAGAAAAGATGTTCCGCCTTACGTTAAAGCAGCAAGAGAGCCGCTTTCGTATGCAGGAATTAACTCAGTAGGTTTGAGAAGAAGAGGCTTTTCTTCTGAAAAGATTAACGAGATACAGGAGATCTATAGGGTTTTATTTGTGAAACATAATAACGTTACTAAAGCGTTGGATATGATTGAAGCAGAATTTAAGCCAACAGAAATTCGTGATGAAATAGTTGATTTTATTAGAAACTCAAACAGGGGTGTGATGAAGGGCTTTGGCTCTGGAAGCTAATTGATCAATCAATGACAATTACTTTAGAGGACATTGGGCGAAGGTTTAACCAGGAATGGATTTTTAAGGGAATAAATTATCAATTTAATTCTGGCGGCAAATACGCAATCTTAGGCCCAAATGGCTCTGGAAAATCAACACTTTTGAGTGTTGTACTGGGAAATTTATCTCCATCTGAGGGCATTATAACCTATAATAATCAGAAGAATATACCTGTTGAGCGAATCTATGAATATATTAGTTTTGCGGCGCCTTATTTAGATCTGATCGAAGAATTTACGCTACAGGAGACCATCGACTTCCATTTCAAATTTAAGGCACTGCAGAAGGGCTTTGATGAAGAGATGGTCCTGGAGCTTCTTGGACTTAAGAAATCACAAGATAAGGCATTAAAACACTTCTCGTCTGGAATGAAACAACGAACCAAGCTTGTGCTGGCATGTTGTACAGATACGCCAATACTTTTATTGGATGAGCCGACCTCAAACTTAGATAAGCAAGGCGTAGTATGGTATCATGAGTTGATCGCGCGCTTTACGGTTGACAGACTTGTAATCGTTGGCTCAAATCAGGAAGCCGAGTATTCGTTTTGTAACCATTTCGTTCAAATAACGGATTATAAATAACAAAAATTATATTTGTGATAAGTGCAAAAGCGGTCGATTTAAGCATTAAAGAACGATAAAAAAATATTTTTAAATTACTATTGTAGAATTAATAAATAGTTTATACCTTTGCGGCACGAAAAAGAGCCGGTGGTTTAGGCAAAATTTCAGAATAAAATGGCAAAAGCATCAGAAGTAAAAAATGGTAATATCCTTCGTTTTAACGGAGAATTAGTGCAAGTAGAAGAGTTTCTACACCGTACACCAGGTAACTTACGCGCTTTTTATCAAGCAAGAATGAGGAACGTAAAAACAGGGAAACTTGTAGAATACAGATTCCGTGTTGATGAAGATGTTGAGATTTGCCGTGTTGAAACCAACGATTACCAATACTTGTATGAAGATGGTGAAGCACTTGTAGTAATGGATAATACTACTTACGAGCAATTTAACATACCAAAATTGTTATTTGGTAAAAGCCTTCGCTTTTTGAAAGAGGGAATGAATGTAATTATCGCATTTGAAAGTGACGAGCCCATTATGGCACAAACGCCTTCACATGTTGAATTAGAAATAACGTACTCTGAGCCTGCAGTTAAAGGCGATACATCTACAAACGCATTAAAATATGCAACAGTAGAGACCGGAGTTGAAATAAAAGTGCCAATGTTTATCAATCAAGGCGATAAAGTTAAGATAGATACACGCACTGGCGATTACGTAGAAAGAGTAAAATAAGAATTTTCATAGTTTAGTTTTAGGTTTAGGTTGATTGTGGCTTCGGAGTGGTTCCCGAAGCCATCTTTTTTTATATTTGTTTAAATGAAAAAGGCAGAACTTAGGAAACTGGCATTAAAACAGAGAAAATTACTCTCCCACTCAGCAATACCTGCACTTAGCAATCAATTATTAGCACACTTTTCTAAGCTTGATTTTTCAGAAATAAAGACAATCCATATCTTCTTACCCATTGCGGAAAAAAACGAACCAGATACATTTCTTTTTATCGATTGGCTTAGAAATAACCATCCTGATATAAAAATTATTATCCCCAAAGCAGATTTTGAAACGTCCTTAATGAGCAACTATGTTTATTTAGGGAAGAATGGTTTAGAAAAGAACTTATATGATATTTTAGAACCTCAAAAAGGAGAACTGCATAATGGGGATGTGGAAATGGTGATCATTCCATTATTGGCTTTTGATGAAAGAGGATATAGGGTTGGCTATGGGAAAGGGTTTTATGACAGGTTTCTACAAGGCCTGGCCACACTTAAGGTGGGTGTTTCCTTTTTCGAGTCAGGAGACGATATAGATGATGTGAATGAACATGATATCCAAATGGATTTATGCATTACACCTCATAAAGTGTACGACTTCAGGAAATCAGTGATCAGGTAGGCAATACTTTTGCCCGTGAAAGAGTTGGTTCTTCCATCGGCCATTTTGCTTGCGCCTTCACAGATGTGCAAATAGGCAAATTGTTTTGATGACCCAAGAATGAGCTTTCTGATCTCATTTAAGCTAAATCCGGAGGGCGTAGCAGCACTTGACAACATATTCTCTATACTATCAAGATCGATTTCTAATCCAGGATTTTTAAAGTCAGTGATGAATTGGTTCCAGAGGGTTACTGTAGCGTCCGACAATAAGATATCATCAAAGAAAACCGCCTGTATTTTTTCATTCTCTTCTATTTGTTTTAGAATTGCTTCATTGTTGTAATTATGGTGCAACCCGAAGATGCCGTATTTGGCCAAATAACCGTCTTTTAAGGCATAACTGAAGCTATTGCCACTATGCCTGCCTTTTGGCGCTCTTAAGTCGGCATGAGCGTCTATATTGAGTATGTCAACAGCCTTCTTGTGGACTGAGGCCAGGGCTTTAATTATAGGATAAGCATTATTGTGTCCTCCGCCAACAATAATGGGGATTTTGCCGGCAGCTATAATTTTAAGAACACATTCGTAAACTTGATTATCTATTTCTGATACCTTTTTCTGTAATGCTTCAATCGTATTATTTTGGGGTTCAGTAAACTCAAAATGGCCTAGAACTATTAATTCTGACCCATCTAAAAAGCGGTTACTTTGGATAT
Source organism: uncultured Pedobacter sp. (assembly GCF_946479715.1). The sequence continues at coordinate 10,359 of NZ_CAMLHF010000093.1, forward strand.
TGAGGAGGGCTTTAAGTGTAGGATCCCATGCTGTAGCGGCTCCTGACAGCCCGTAATTAGCCCTTACCCCGATATCTTCAGGAATTCCTATTAATACAAAACGGGCCTGCGAAGTGCTCAGGTCTTCTAAAATAGAGATAACCCCAACACGTTCACCTAATTTTGTTTCTCCGCTGCGGATATTGACTAATTTTAGAATATCCTTATTCGAATAAATTCTAAGTCCATCCATTAGTCTATTTCTCCGTTTAAAATGATTTTTTCTATTTGCGACTGCCCAAAACTATAGGGCAGATAAGCTATTGAACTCATGGGCCGGGTAATGAACAGGTTTGCTTTTTTTCCTATAGCAATGCTCCCTGCAACATCCGATAACTGCATTGCGGCGGCTCCATTTAAAGTAGCAGCATTAATCGCTTCTTCCGGAAGCATCTTTAATTTAATACAACCTAATGAAACCACAAAATTCATATTCCCCGAAGGCGTAGAACCGGGGTTAAAATCAGAGGCTAATGCCACGGGAACATTTGCATTAATTAGGCCGCGGGCATTTGCAAAGGGAATACCAAGGTACAAAGAACAAGAAGGAAGAAGGGTAGCAATTGTATTGCTTGTGCTTAAACAGTTAACCACATCGTCATCTGTAGCTTCAAGGTGATCTACCGAAATCGCATTATGTTTAACACCAACCTGAACGCCGCCTGATACAGACAATTGGTTTGCATGAATTTTAGGCGGTAATCCATATTTCGCACCGGCCTCTAAAAGTTTATCCGTTTCTTCTACAGAAAAAAAGCCTTTTTCGCAAAAAACATCCATATAATCTGCCAGACCTTCATCAGCTATTCTAGGGAGCATTTGGTCTATAATGAGCCTGATATATCCGTTATGATCATTTTTATAGTCTTCAGGAAAAGTATGAGCGGCAAGGAACGATGCCCTAAGCGGAATTTTAAAAGCGTCTTTAAGTCGCCTGATTACCCTAAGCATTTTTAATTCACTATCAGAGGTTAAGCCGTAGCCACTCTTAATTTCAACAGCTCCGGTTCCCTGCTTTATCATATCGTTTAGCCTTATGGAGGCGTTTTCAAACAAATGATCTTCGGATTCTTGCCGAAGTTTACGTGCCGAGTTCAAAATACCACCCCCTGCAGCTGCTATTTCTTCGTAGCCTTTTCCTTGAATCTTCATTACAAACTCTTCTTCTCTGGAGGCCGCAAACACAATATGCGTATGAGAGTCGCACCACGAGGGGAAAATATAACCCCCGTTAGCAGAAATGGAGGTTAATGATGTAGGCAGATCAGCAGGCAGGTTGTCCATATTGCCAAAACCAGTTATTAATCCATCCTCACACAATATCCAGGCATTGTTTATAACAGGCAAAGTATTCATGGCATCACCCTTTAAAACAGAAATGTTTTTAGGATGAGTGCCTACAAGCGTGTCAATATCTGTTATTAAGAGGGCAGACATGGTTTAGGGATTTAGCTCTAATAGAACTGGGCAATGATCTGAGTGAATTGCGTCGGGAAGTATTGAAACGTGTTTCAGCTTATTTAAGAGCGGTTGGGTTGCCAAATGGTAATCGATGCGCCACCCAAGGTTCTTAGCTCTTGAATTTGCTCTAAAACTCCACCAGGTGTAGTGGTGCGGGTCTTTATTAAAGTGCCTGAAAGTATCTATGAACCCGTTGTTTAAAAACAATTCCATCCATTCACGTTCTTCCGGTAAGAAACCTGAAGAGTTTGCATTTGATTTTGGGTTGTGGATGTCAATGGCGGTATGACAAATATTGTAATCGCCTGAAATAATCAAATTAGGATATTCTTTGCGCAGGTCTCCAATATACGTGTCAAAGAAACGCATGAATTCATACTTCTTAACCTGTCTGTCGTCTCCACTGGATCCAGAGGGCATGTAGAGGCTCATTAAAGAGAAGTCGTCAAAATCGGCTCTTAAAATGCGTCCTTCTTTGTCTATCCATTCTTCTCCACAGCCATACTCCACATGGTTTGGTTTTATTCTGGTTAAGATGGCCACTCCGCTATATCCTTTTTTCTCTGCCGGAAACCAATAATGGTGATACCCTAATTGTTCAATTAGCGCAAGTATCTCCGGAATTTGAGCAGGCAATGCCTTAACTTCCTGCAAGCAAACCATATCGGCATCAGTTGCCTGCAGCCATCCAAAAAAGTTTTTTGTTGATGCAGAACGAATGCCATTAACATTGTAAGAGATTATCTTCATAAATTATATAATTTTTCTAATTTTTTTGCCGCTCGTCTTTTTAAAACCGAAACAGACATCTTCACATCAGCAACAGGGCGATCGTTTGAATCCCTGGAAACTGCAGCAATTTTATCAACCATATCTAAGCCCTGAACCACCTCTCCAAAAACAGTATAATTCCTGTCCAGATGTGGTGTGCCGCCTAAATTTTTATAAACTTCTCTCTGCCAAACCGGTATTTTGAAATGGAGACGATTCGTTTCTAATGAATCTAATCCCTGATTGGTAAATTTTTTACCCTGAACAATGTAGAACTGAGATCCGCTAGATGCCTTTTCCGGATTGTCGTCTCTTGCAGCCCCCAGCACACCTTTTTTATGAAATAAACTGTCTCTAAATTCAGCGGGAATGGTATAGCCCACAGTTCCATTTCCCAACAATTCGCCTTGTTTTGCAACTTTTGAATCCGGATCGCCACCCTGAATCATGAAGTTTTTGATAACCCGATGAAATAAAGTGCCCTCATAAACACCCTTTTTAATCAGGGACACAAAGTTATCCCGGTGCTGAGGAGTTTCATTGTAAAGCATGATTATACATTCGCCCATATCCGTTTTAATTTTAACGTATTGGTGTTTTGGCTTTGCAGCGAAAGCAGAGAAAACACCCAGACATAGTAGTAAGGCTAGAATTCTGTTCATTAATATTACTTTGGAGCTAAGGTAAGTTAAAAATGGCTTTATTGAAATGCGGGATGCTTCAATTTTATTGATTATCTTTCTTACCATACATCAACGCCGGCTAAAACCCAGCGGTGTACTTTTGTAAAATTAAACTCAAAAAAATTATGAAAAAGGTATTTTTATTCCTGGTTGCAATTTCAATCAGTGTTGCGTCTTTCGCACAAACAAAGTGGACAGTAGATCCGATGCACTCATTTATAAATTTCTCAGTGAAACACATGGGAATCTCATTTGTAGATGGATCATTTAAAAAGTTTGATGGCGCAGTTACTGCAGCTAAAGAGGATTTAACTGATGCAAAAATCAGCTTTTCAGTTGATGTAAACAGTATTTCTACAAGTGTTGAACCTCGCGATAAGCACTTAAAATCTGATGATTTTTTTAATGCTGAAACTTTTCCATACATGACTTTCGAAAGTACTTCATTTAAAAAATTGAAAGGGAACAACTATGAATTGAGTGGGAAATTGACAATTCGTGATGTAACGAAAGATGTTAAGTTCAATGTAGTATTCGGCGGAACAGCTAAAGATCAGCAAGGAAATACCAAAGCAGGTTTCTCAGCTAACACAACCATCAATCGTTTAGATTATAACATTAAATACGATCCAACAGGAATGGGTGTAGGTAAAGACGTTAAAATAGCCTTAAACCTGGAATTTGTTCAGGCAAAATAATTGATTTTACAGGCCGTCTGGATAAGATGGCCTGTATTATTTCTAATCGTATGACTAACTTATCTCAATTCAAAACATTCACAAGCGGGTTGCCAATTCAGGAAAACCTAATGCCTGTTCTATTTGTGGGTCATGGATCTCCAATGAATGGGATTGAGGGCAATGAGTTTAGCGACAAATGGGCCTCTATGGCTCAAAATATACCAGTTCCAACAGCAGTACTGGTGGTTTCTGCACATTGGTTTACCAAAGGCACGCACATTACTGCCATGGATTTCCCTAAAACCATCCATGATTTTGGAGGATTCCCACAGGCACTTTTTGATGTAGTTTATCCCGCACCCGGAAATCCGGAACTTGCTGCTGAAGCGGCGGGACTTATACAACATACGCATGTTGGCCTGGATCATGACTGGGGGCTCGACCACGGTGCATGGACTGTTGTACGACACATGTACCCAGAGGCAAATATCCCGGTACTTCAACTAAGTATCGACTATACCAAGGATGCGCGCTATCATTATGAGCTGGCCAGGGAATTGCAACTTTTAAGAAAGAAGGGGGTTTTAATTCTTGGGAGCGGAAATATGGTTCACAACCTCAGAATGATGAGCTGGGAAATGATAAACGGTGGAGGCTATGACTGGGCTTTACAAATGAACGATAAGTTTAAAAGCCTGATTCTAAACAATGAGCACAATCCGTTGATGAACTATCAATCGCTTGGTAAAGAGGCTATGCTGGCCATTCCTACCCCGGAGCATTATCTGCCCTTAATGTATACCCTTGGTCTGAAAAATGATAATGAGGAAGTTTCTTTATTTAACGATAAAGCTGTTGGTGGTTCATTAACCATGACTTCTGTTAAGGTTGGTTAATCACATTAGTTTTTTCAGCCACTTTAATACCCAGTCTTTGCCACGATAAGGAGGATAAATCAACCCGGTCATATCTAACTTAGATTGAAAAACAACAGCCCTTTCGTGGCTAAACGATTTGAAGCCAAATTCTCCATGGCAACTTCCCATGCCACTTCCGTTTACGCCCCCAAAGGGTAGTTTCGGGTTTGAGATATGAATTAATACATCATTAACACAGGTGCCGCCTGCGCTTGTATTTGCTATAATACGATGGATGTTTTCTTTGCTGTCGCTAAAAATATATAACGCCAGCGGTTTGCTTTTTTTGTTGATGCGGCTAATTACTTCATCTAAACTCTTATAGGTGATGATTGGCAATAGCGGGCCAAAAATTTCTTCGTTCATGATATTCGAATCATCGCTGAGCCGCGTAAGAACCGTAGGGCTAATGGTGTTATTTCCCTCGTCTGTTTCGCCACCAAAGGCAACGTTGGCGCCTTTATTTGTTGCGTCGGCAATCAGCCCTGTTAATCTTTTAAAATGTCTGTCGTTTATAATTTTAGCGTAAACGGAGTGGTCGATGGTATTGTTTCCATTGCAGAACATTTTGCTAACCGATTCTTTATAATGCCCAATAAATTCAGTTTGCTTTTCTTCCGGAATAAAAACGTAATCAGGTGCAATACAAGTTTGTCCGGCATTCATCAATTTCCCCCAGGCAATCTTTTCTGCCGCATTTTTTAAGTTGGCTGTAGTATCAATTACAGTAGGGGATTTCCCTCCCAATTCTAATGTTACAGAAGTGAGGTTTTTTGCAGCGGCTTCCATCACTACCTTTCCAATAGCGGTACTTCCTGTAAAGAAAATATGATCGAATGGGAGTTCAAGCAAAGCTGTTGATACCGAAGCATCGCCCTCAAAGCAGCAAATTTCCTGTTCTTCAAAACATTCGGCAATAATCCGTGCAATAACGGAGCTGGTTGCGGGGCTGAGTTCTGAGGGTTTTAATATGGCGCAATTCCCTGCTGCAATGGCAGAGATTAAAGGTGCCATCAGCAATTGAAAAGGATAATTCCACGGAGAAATGATCAAACAGACACCTTTTGGCTCATAGTAAAGCCTGTTTTTTGCAAAAAGGTTGGTTATTGTTTTACCAATGTATTTGGGCCTCATCCAATTTTTAACGTTCTTAATCGCAAAATCAATTTCAGCATAAGTAAATATCAGTTCGGTAACGGCAGCTTCAAACTGGCTTTTGCGAAGATCCTGCTGTAAAGCAGCATATACCTCGGCCTCATGCTTTTCTATACCGCGCTTTAATGCCTTTAATTTATTCATTCTTTGTGCGGCATTGCTGGTCCTAAGCGTATATTTATGCGCTTGTTGGGCATTAAAAACAGAGTTGATTGTTTGCGTCATGTTAGCTTGCCAAACTGGCCTGAAATTGTTAAAATAGGTTAAATTAATTGTCCTTAATTGCTATTGTATTGAAAATAGATTGATTTAAGGGATATTGCACATGTAAAATAAATATACAAAATGAAAAGGGGATTTTTTACTGTACTAGCCACTATATTATTTCTCCAGTTGGGGAGTGCCCAAACCATTAAAACGGGGGTTTTGGTTATTGGTAACGGGAGTGGTGCATTGGCAGCAAGCATTCAATCAAGCGTTTCGAGCGCTAAAACAGTTCTATTATTGCCGGGAGAAGGTTTCGAAGCTACACTCGCCTCAGGGAATTTATCTTCCGGAATTGAAGCGGATCTGATTAAGAGACTAAAGTCTGCAGATAAAACCGAAATCAACTCCGCTATAAAATCATGGACGGATACCCTTAAAAATTTAACGATAATAAAAAATGCCAGCTGGTTAAAGTTGAAAAAATCCGGGAGTGGATGGAGCGTTCAGTTAAGTGATGGCCGGACGGTGAAAGCCGTTGCATTGGTAAATGCAGACAAAACCGGAAAGGTAAATGCGGCTATAGCCTTGCAAAGCGTAAATAAATCATGGCATCCGCTTACTTACGACAACAATCTTTACCGGACAAGTATTGGCTCTGGTGAGCATACAGGAAATACATCTTCAAATCTGCTTTTTCTAAGTGATCTGCTTGTTCCTGGACAAGATAATCTTGTGGTGCTGAACTCTGGGATTGAAAGTATTGCCGCCGGACAGGCTGCAGGAGCTGTGGCTGCTTATGCCGCTTTTTTCAAAACCAAAACCTCGCTGGCTCCTTTAAAGGAGATTCAAGGAGAGCTAATGAAATACCAGTTGTCTCTGATGCCATTTGCCGATATTAAGCCAACTGATACCAATTGCAAGTCCATTCAGTTTGTGGGGCTTTCGGGATTTTTAAAGGCAGATCTGGTTAACGGAGTGGCTAATTTTGAACCGGATCGTACCGTTTCAACAGCAGAAATAAAGGATCCGATTAAGGAGTTTTATTATAAGGCCCAGATCTGGTTTGATGAACATAAGGAGCCTGAGATGACTATTGGCGCAACATTAAACCTTGTTTGTTATGTGGGCGGAAAATCGCCAAAGAATACGGAAGACGAAATTAAGAAGAACTGGAAAACCGTATATAAGTTTAAATCCGAATACGACCCTGCTCGAAATATTACAAGGAGAGAGTTTGCCGTTCTGGTAAATGAATATCTAAAACCATTTCGTGTTAATACCGATAAAACAGGAAGAATACTACGGTAAAATAAAAATAGACAAAAACTAATTTGTGTTTCTGAGATATAGATTACATCTATGAGCCTATCAAGATTAAGTATCTGTTATATCTTGAATATGGTTGTTTTTGAGTGCAGATAGGCTTACCTTTGCACCATCAAAAAACAACAATAAAACACAAAATATAATTATGGCTATAGTAGGAAAAAAATTCCCAAGTGTTAGTATCGATGCGATGTCAGAAATGGGTGACGATTTAAAAATCAATGTATTTGAAGAAGCAGTAAGCAAAGGGAAAAAAGTTTTATTATTCTGGTATCCAAAAGATTTTACTTTTGTTTGTCCAACAGAATTGCATGCTTTCCAGGCAGCTTTACCTGACTTTGAAAAAAGAAATACAATTGTAATTGGTGCATCATGCGATACAAACGAAGTTCACTTTGCATGGTTAAATACTCCAAAAGATAATGGCGGTATCGAAGGTGTAACTTACCCGATTTTAGCAGATACGCACAGACAATTGTCAAACATTTTAGGTATTGTTGAGCAAGAGGTTGAATACGATGAAGAAGGAAACGAAATATTCTCTGGATCAAACGTTACTTTCAGAGCAACTTATTTAGTTGACGAAACAGGTAAAGTTTTCCATGAAAGTGTTAACGATATGCCGGTAGGTAGAAATGTTAAAGAATATTTACGTTTAATTGATGCTTATGCTCACGTTCAGAAACATGGCGAAGTTTGTCCTGCAAACTGGGAAGAAGGCAAAGAAGCAATGAACGCAAACAGAACAGGCGTTGCTGAATACTTAAGCGCTAACTAATCAATTAATTTAAAATTATGTTTTTAGAATTAACAGAAGATAATCTTCAACAATATGTTGCTGAAAACAAGAAAGTAATGGTTCAGTATGCTGCATCTTGGTGTGGGAATTGCCGGATCATGAAGCCGAAGTTCAAGAAACTAGCTGCTGAAAACGAAGATGTTGCTTTCTTAATTGTGGATGCCGAAAAACTTCCGGCTTCACGTAAACTGGCAACGGTTGACAATTTACCAACTTTTGCAGCCTTTGAAGGCGGTGCTTTGGTGGATCAGGTTCAAACGAACAAAGCAGAAGTATTAGGCGAATTATTTAATAAAATAAAATAATGAAAATTCCGGTTATCAGACAGCTATTCCAAAGTACTACTCCAGAAGATCTTGAAGCAACTTTAACTGTTTTAGAAGCTTTTTGTGAATTCAGAGGGGTAAGTGAGGAAGAAATTGATGTAGCAGGAGAGATGATCACCAATATCTGCGGAGCGCTTGAAGTTCATGAGAACGTAAAAGCAGGAGCAGTTGAAAAAGATGCGTTAAACGCATTTGGTCAAAAAGTAATGGGATCAATTGACAGGCATTAATTTAGCAACATAATAAAAAAGGGGATCTCAGCGAGATCCCCTTTTTTATTGCTTAAATTTTCTTCTTTATTACTTCCGTCATCCTACGCCAGGTTACGCCCGGCATTTACAATGCCGTATACCGTTCTGATGGCAAGCTTCTCATACGATTGTTTTTCTTCCTCTGTAATTTCGTTCTGTAGCTGTTCTAACGCGTAATGCTGGATAAGTACCAAAGGCAATACGATCTTCTCTCTAACGGCAATAGAGCGCTTCTCTACAGGGTAATTCTCCATTAATGTGTCATGACCAGCTAACTTTAAAAGCATTTCCTTAGAAAGCGTAAATTCATCAAAAAGAATCTTCCAGAAAGCACCGTATTCTTTATCGTTTATAAAGTGAGCCGTAACAGCGAAGTCAGATTTGCTCATAGACATCATACAGTTGTCGATGATGGTTTTAAAGTAGCCGGATTCCTGATAGGTTTTAACAACCTTGTCCCAGTTTCCTGCTTTCTCCTGGCTTTTCAATGCTGTACCCATACCATAAAATCCTGGTATATTCTGTTTAAGCTGGCTCCATGCAGTAACAAAACTTATAGCCCTCAGGTCTTCCAGTTTTAATGCACCTCCGGAATTTCTCTTTACCGGTCTGCTGCTGATGGTAATTTTAGACAACAAGGTAAGTGGCGAGAACTTCTCCAGGTAACTTAAAAACAACGGATGCTTACGCAAGGCTACAAATGATTCATAGCTTTCCTGAGCCATTTTGTCCAAAAGATTTTTATGAACCGGATCTAATAAAATATTATGTCTTTCTTTAATGCCTGCAGAAATACCTGCATTTATTAATTGTTCAATGTTGAATTCAGCACTGTCTATAGAGCCATACTGAGAGCTGATTGTTTGTCCCTGAATGGTAAGCTGGATGTTTTTGTTGGCAATCTCTTTACCCATAGAGGCATAGAAACGGTGTGTTTTACCCCCACCTCTTGAAGGCGGGCCACCGCGACCGTCAAAAAATGCCAGTTGAATATTGTGTTTGTTTGCCGTTTCTGTTAAAGCAACCTTGGCGTTAAAAATAGACCAGTTTGCCATTAAATAACCACCATCTTTTGTGCTGTCAGAGAAGCCCAGCATAATGTCTTGTTTGTTCCCTCTTTTCTTCAAATGTTTTTTGTAAAACGGATGAGAATACAAGGTTTCCATAATTGTAGCAGCATCAGCAAGGTCGTGAACTGTTTCAAATAGCGGAACAAAATCAATAGAAAGATCATCTTCTTCCCATCCATTCCATAAGAAAAGCTCTATTAGCTGCAAAATATCACTCGCTTGCTGGCAATTACTGATAATGAATCGGTGGCAGGCAAGTTCTCCATTGCTTTGCTGTATTTGTTTCACTTCAGTAATGGTTTGAAGCGTATCCTGAACCAATGAATCTGCCTTATCGCTATGCGATACTCTGGCACTTTTAAAGGAAAGGGTTTTGATTTTTTCTTCTTCCGATAAGCTGTCGTAGTTCTCAGGGAACATAGAATTGATCGGTTTACTTTGTCGGCAATAGGCATGCACGTCTCTTAGTACCCTGCTGTCTTGTCTGATGTCAAGGGAGGCAAAGTGACTGCCATAAAGTTCA
>NZ_CAMLHF010000094.1 GCF_946479715.1 uncultured Pedobacter sp.
GGATAGCTTTCCTGCATTAAAAGATCATAAGCCACATTGTTGTGTCCAAATCTGGTCAGTACATGGCATAAATAAGGTGTACCCAAAAAGCCGGTCGTCAGGTGGTTTCCATAGTCGCGGATATTAGCAACCAGGCGTTCAGCACATGGCGCCCTCAGTTCTTCGGGCAGCATGTCAAAATGAAGAGCTAATACGTAGGCGGTCTGCGTTCCAGATACCAGTCGGCCGGTTGGCGTCATGTACTCCTTCACAAATGCTGCTTTGATCTCAGCAAGAAGTGCAGTGTATTTAGCTACATCATCCTGTTTACCTAATACTTTTGCCGCATTGATCAACAACTGTGTAGAATGCGCATAAAAGGTCTGTGCAATCAAATATTTATCAGTTACCGCGGCCCTGCCATCATTATCATCATTCGGACGATAGAACAGCCAATCGCCAAAATGAAAACCTGAATTCCAAAGATTGTTTTTTGCAACGGATGAAATATAACCCACCCATTTCTGCATACTCTCATATTGTGTTTCTAATATCCTGCGATCTCCGTAAGCTACATACATATCCCATGGAATAATCGTAGATACATCTGCCCATCCCGCAGAGGCACCATCATTTGGTCCCAATACATTTGGAATCACATGCGGAATCAAGCCATTGGGTTGTTGATCTGTTTTTACGTCTTTTAACCATTTGGTAAAAAATCCGGCAACATCCATATTATAAGCCGCAGTATTGGCAAAAGCCTGTGCATCCCCTGTCCAGCCCAAGCGTTCATCACGTTGCGGACAATCAGTTGGCACATCTACAAAGTTTCCTTTTTGCCCCCATTGGATGTTGTGCTGCAACTGGTTCAGCATGGCATTAGAAGTTGAAAACTTGCCTGTTGTTTCCATATCCGAATACACAGCAACTGCGGTTAAATCTTCCGTTTTCAATTCTCCTGGATAGCCTTCTACCTTCACATATCTGAATCCCTGGAAAGTAAAATGAGGTTCAAAAACCTGCTCTGTATTTTCCTTTAATATATAAGTGTCCTGCGCCTTTGCAGATCTCAGGTTTACCGTATAAAAGTTACCCTCTTTTGTAAGTACCTCTGCATGGCTCAATATGATCTTTGTTCCTGCAGCACCTTTGGCTTTAAGCATAACCCAACCCACCAGGTTTTGTCCGAAATCCACTACCGTTTCCCCTGCTGGGGTTTTGAAAACCTTAAGTGCTTTAAACTGCTCATGTTTCCTTACCGGCGGACCACTCATAGCCACCAGCTTCTCAGGGCCTTTTTCCATCGTACCAACTGCAATCCATGCAGCATCCTCCTTAAAACCTGTATTGTTCCAGCCAGCTATTTCCATCCTCGCATCATAGATTTCGCCATCATAAATGTCCGAAGCCATGATTGGTCCGTAGGTGTATTTCCAGCTCTCATCGGTATTTATCGTTTGCTTGGTACCATCAGTGTATTCCACCTCTACCTGCATCAGCAATCCGCGAGTGTCTCCGTAAAAATTATGCTGATTTCCAAAACCGATTCGTCCTTTATACCATCCATTCCCAAGGCTTACACCCAATACATTAGCTCCACTTTTCAAAGCAGTGGTCACATCATATACCTGATATTGCAGGTGATCTTTATAACTGGTCCATCCTGGTGCAAAATATGTATCACTTACACGCTGACCATTAATATTGGCTTCATACAATCCTTTTGCAGTGATGTAAGCTATAGCCGATTTGACTTTCTTTTGTAAGGAGAATTCTTTTCTAAAAAGTGGGCTTCTTGCAGAACTATCTTTTCCAGCTACAGTAATCCATTTTGCTGTCCAGTCTGCCGGAGCAATTCCCATTTGAAAGAGACCAGGTTCAGACCACGCAGATGTATTGCCGTGATTGTCTTTTACCCTAACCTGCCAATAATATCTCTTTTTTGATTGTAACTCTGATCCTGCATATTCGATTAATACGGATTGATCTCCTGTAGTAGATCCCTTCCAGACAAGATCCTTACCTGCATTTACTGAGGCCTTACTAGTGCCTACTCTAATTTCATAAGAAGATTGTAAGGTATTTTTTACTGTTGAAATGATTTTCCAGCTAAACCTGGGCTTTGGCGTTTCGATGGCCAGCGGATTTTTAAGGTGTTCAACCTTAAGGTCATTTACACTTAATTTCTGGGCAAGGGCCGTAAGGTTAACGGCAAACAAAAGCCCAAATACTGCACATTTCTGCAGCAACGTCTTAATACATGGTCTCATATTTGATTAATAATGAGTTGCCCGGAAATCCTAAGCAACTCACTATTATCCGCAATTAATTTGACATAAGTGTCATGCACTATCCTGTCCTTAATTAATTACTGGCCTACAAAACCATAAACCTTACCGGCTACAGTTTTAAAACCATATTTATATCCATTTTCGTCTTTGCTATTTTTTACAGCAAAAACTGCCTTTAAAGCATTTGGAACACGAAGATTGCAGTCTCCGCCCGATAACGATTTTACAGAGAGCTTAACGATCTTTCCATCTTTCCATTGCAGATCAGTAATTTCAAAATTACCTCTTGCACGTAGGCCTTTTACACTTCCACTAGTCCATACTTTAGGTAAAGCAGGAAGCAATTCAATTTCTGAAGTCTGACTTTGAAGTAACATCTCTGCAACACCGGCAGTATAACCAAAATTACCGTCAATTTGGAAAGGAGGGTGTGCGCAAAACAAATTTGCGTAAATTCCACCACCTTCATTATAATCAACACCAGAGCCACCCACAAGTGTAATAAAGTTCTTAAGGATCAGATAGGCATGATCACCATCATGTAGCCTTGCCCAGAAGTTCATTTTCCAGGCCATAGACCAGCCGGTTGATGCATCGCCACGTGCAAGTAAACTTACTTTTGCAGCTTTTGTTAGTTCTGGCGTTTCAGTGGTACTGAACTGTCTGCCCGGATGTAGACCAAAAAGATGAGATGCATGTCGGTGGTTATCCTTTGGATCATCACGATCTGTTTCCCACTCCTGTAACTGTCCCCATTTACCAATTTTTGGTTTCAATAAATGCTCACGCATATCCATTACTTTATCTCTGTATGTTTTGTCAACACCTAAAGCATCAGCAGCCTCAATGTAATTGGTAAACAGATCATACACGATTTGCTGATCGTAAGAAACACCATCTTCAGTAGGGCCATGTTCTGGCGACCAACCCTTTGGTGCTACCAAGGTACCATCATCTCTGCGTTTCAAATAATCATCCCAAAACTCAGTGATCTCTTTTAGTATCGGGTAACCAAAGTTTTTAAGGTAGGCTTTGTCTCTTGTAAACGCGTAATGTTCCCAGATAGACTGTACATACCACGCACTACCTGGTGTGTTCCATAAAAAGCTTTCGCCACCAAAAATGTTATTTTCCGTTTTCACAGTCCACCCACGTACCCCAGGATACTCCTTTTTGGTATTTTCCTTTTTCACTTCGCGCATACTGTTTATGTAATCCAGGTACGGAAAATGAGATTCAGAAAGATTGGTAGGCTCTGCAAGCCAATAGTTCATTTGTATATTAATGTTCGAGTGATAATCAGATCTCCATGGCGGGTTGTTACTTTCGTTCCATAAGCCTTGCAAATTGGCAGGCAAGCCACCTTTTCTTGACGAGTTGATTAACAAATATCTTCCATACTGAAAAATAAGCGCTTCCAGCTGAGGATCTGTTGCTTTCTTATAATTAATTATCCTTTTATAAGTTGGAAGCGACAGCGTTGCTGCCGGGGTAGCACCCAGGTTTAATGAAACCCTACCAAATAAATTCTGATAATCTTTAATGTGATTGTTTAGCAACAACTGATAGTTTTTAGTTGATGCTGCGGCCAAAATCTGTTTAACTTTAGCATCAGGAGCTTCACCCTTCCATTTCTGATCACGCTTATTGCTATAATCGGTTGCCGCAGAAAGTAAAATGGTAAATGCATCGGCCTTATTAATGTTTAATTGAGATCCACCTTTACCATCCGATTCTATAACCGCAGATCCACCCTCCGTTTTTACCAATAAAGTAGAGCTGTATGCCATTCCATTTTCAAGTTTCCCTGCAATGGTTAACCTTGTTCCATCTACAGTAACCTTTGCATCATGAGCATCCTTAAGTTGTATAGTAGCCGAGTATCCTGCCTTTTTATTGGTAGTAAAACGCAATACCATTACCTTATCGGGGAAACTGCAAAAGTATTCACGTTTATAGGCAACGCCATTGTCTGTGAAAGAGATTTTCTGAACAGCTTTGCTAATATCGGTTTCTCTGCGGTAATCGGCAGGAACAGCAGCCTTAGCATCTTTGTCTTTAAAATTGATATATACATCGCCAAATGCCTGATAAGCGCCTGTATTTGTCTCATCCCCGGTCCACAAACTAATTTCATTAAATTGAATACGTTCTTGTGAGATTCCGCCAAATACCATCCCGCCAATTCTTCCATTTCCCATAGGGAAAGCTTCCGTCATCCATTCTTTGGCAGGCTTATTATCCCATAGTTTTAAGTCCTGCGTGGGTTGCACTACTTTTTTTACCTGAGCAGACAGACTAAGCTGAAATAGCAGGAAAATAAAAAGTGCATAAATTTGTTTTTTGTGTGGTTTCATTTTGTGATATACAGGTTTGGTTAAAAAGTTTTTTCAATGATACTTAAATAAAGCACACAAAAATTCAGCAATTCTTACATCATCTTAAGGGATTTTAACATAGAACAGGTAATGATCCCTGAGATTAGCTGTACTTTTTAATCACCAATCCTTTTGTAAATATACTGTCTGTCGGCATTTACAACGAGTTGCATTTTCCGTTTTTTGCCCGAGAACACAGCATCAACTGGATCGCTCTCATTTACAAAGAACTTGTCATTCGCATAGGGCTTTAGTTCAGTAGCTCCTTTTTTACGAATCATTGTAACTATCCCGGTTGTGACCGTTATCTTCAATGTATCGTTCGCAAGATCATTATAATAGGAACCCTGATAAGTATCCAGTATTTCCTGATCTACCGCAACCTTAGCGTACTTAAACTTTTTGATACCCAACATCCAGGTATACAAACTATCGGTATTGTATGCCGAAGTCCAGCTGTCGTGCCCGTCTTCCGGAAAAATAGTGAATTTAACGTCCGGATTTATAGGTTTTAGGGCGTTCACCATATCCTGACTTGCTTTAAGCGGAACAACATTATCCTTTCCACCATGAAAAACCCAAACAGGAGTATGCCTTATTGTCCATACTTTAGAAACATCACCCCCTCCACAGATCGGTATAACTGCAGCAAACATCTGAGGATATTTCATTGCCATATCCCAACTGCCGTAACCACCCATACTTAAACCTGTTAAGTACAATCGATCTTCATCAATTCTATACTTTTTCTTAATGTCCTTCATTAAACGCATTAAATCTGTGCTTTCCCAACGTTCTCCTTCCCGCACTTGGGGCGACACCACAATAAAAGGAAACTTTTTCCCGTTGGCGATCAACTTTGGTAAACCATTTACTGCAACCTTGCTTACATCATCTCCACGTTCACCGCTTCCATGTAAAAACAATACAACAGGAAATTTTTGTTGATCATCCTTGCTATAATTTTCCGGTAAATAAAGCAGGTACTTTAATTCGTTGGTATATTTTTCTTGAGTTTGCTGGGCAATTGCACTGCCAAACAACAAATTGAAAACAACAATGAGAGAGAATAGATGTTTCATACTGAACAATTTAGTAATCAGACTCTTAATATACGAGAATGTTACCACTTGAAGAAACCTATCTAAAACATTGATAACTGCTCATCTCTCGGCAAGGGTGGCTTACTTTGAAAAACAAACTCCTCAATTACCATAAACTGGCTATTACCCTCACGAACGCGAAGAACTATTCTATCACAGCAAAATTTTAGACTTATTTTCTTGGGTATAAACAAGGTCTTAGCTACAGATAATTTTTCTGCATCTAACCTTCTACCTATTGTTAGGTGAGGATTAGAACTACTATGAGTCAACTTAACTTTCAGCCCTTTCTGAATCCTCTTCATAAGAGGCTTAAGTATAATTTCAGATTCATTGTCTGGCAATAAACAAATTACACTATTTACCCCTTTTTCAAATGCACCTACATGGTTAAATGCTAAATTCAAAGGTGATTCAGTATTACAAATATTATGTAATTGAGATTTAACAACTTCCAATTGTCTTTCAGAATCTGCATTAAATTCACAAATTGTGATATGGGCTTTTGAATTTCTACTGCCAAACCAACCAATTAAGGAGGCCAGCTCGTCCTTCAAAGCCCTCACCTCATCCATTACAGATCCAAACGGATATATCGCGACTGAATAAATCTTACTCATAACTTAAAGATATGAGATTACTTCTTACTCCTTGCCTTGTACCTTTTATAAGAAACAAATGCCAAAGCAAAAACTACCGCCAGCGTAACATACACCCACGACGGAATCGGTACAGGGTCACCCTGTGCATACGAGTGCAAACCAGTCAGGTAGTAATTAACTCCAAAGTAAGTCATGATGATACTGGAGAAACTTAACAGCGACAGCAAATTAAACAAGTACTTACTTCTTAAGCCTGGAATTAAACGAACATGCAGCACAAACGCATAAACAATAACCGAAATAAACGCCCAGGTTTCTTTCGGGTCCCAACTCCAATAACGGCCCCAACTCTCATTAGCCCATACACCACCTAAAAACGTACCAACAGTAAGTAAAAATAAACCTACCGTTAACGACATTTCATTCACAATCGTTAGCTCAGTTATCGAAGCTTTAACCTTTGCACTGATTTTATTGTTATCAATCACATAAAGTATCAATACAACTGTACCCATCAATGCACTTAAGCCAAAGAAACCATAACTAGAAGTAATAATTGCTACGTGAATCATCAACCAATACGATTTCAATACAGGAACCAGCGGAGTAATCTGAGGATTCATCTGAGAACCACCATGTGCAAAACCCATCAAAATCACAGCAATTAAACAACCCGCAGCAGGTATAAACGCATTACTGTTTCTATACATTAGTAAACCGGATAAAACACCTATCCAGCTAATAAACAATACCGCTTCATAACCATTACTCCAAGGCTCATGCCCCGAAATATACCAACGAGCTCCTAAACCAACTGCCTGTAAAGTTGCTGCAATGCCAATAAGTATTAAAACTACCTTAACCAGTGTATCAAGTGATTTAGAATTCTTAAATAGCTTCATGAAGGCAAGTGAAAGTATCACTACCCCTAGAATGGCATAAGTAATCATCAGATTCAGGAATATATTCCATGAGTTATAACTGATCTCCCATTCTACTTTCGACTGTGAAGGAACTACATTCTTACCATATTTCTGTTGCGCTTCGCCAATATCTTTCAGTGCTGCATCGGCCGAAGACCAGTTACCTGATACCTGAGCGTCGTTAACAGCTTTAACATACCGGCTAATAGCACTTGGTTTAACGGAAATACTATCCAGGTCACTTATCGTCATAGCAATCCAGGTATTATTTGCATCACCAATAATTGGAGAAACACGTAAATACTGTCCATAAATCAATTGCTCCATAGCCTGTAACTTATCATTCAGATCAATTACATCTTTATCGTAGCTATTTTGTTCAGCAGGTTTCTTAGCAAATGCCTTTGCATAGTCGTCTTTTAATCTGAATTCAGCAGTCCCGTCCGGATTAATCTTTATCAAATTTACCATCGAAGTATAACCTTCGGGAGTAGCGCTCACAGTTTTAAGCAATTCAGGCCCACCCTTAGTATTTACTTTAATCAACGGAACGTTGATCCAGTTAAAAGGCATTGTGGAAATAGATAAGAAAAACTGGTTTGCATTTAAGGTATAAAAACGATCCTTGCGGTGTAATTTCCTAAGGATTTCCAGTGCCATCGTATTAACCGGTTCAATCCTGCCATCAATATTTTGCACCAATAAATGGCCAAACTTATCAGCATGCGTCTCATCTATTTTAACAGACGAAGCAAATTGTACAGGATCTAAAATTTTAGTAGGTAAAAACAGTTGCGTATCATTATGCTCATGTTTATGTTCTGGTGCAGTACCATTTCCGGGCACAACATTATGCTCATTATCGTGAACCTCACCATTTTCATGAACATGAGTAGTTGCACCATCAGTACCATGCATGTCTATCTTCTGACTAAAAGCCGCACCAACAGGCAAAAAGAAAAGCAACAGCAGCAATGCTTTCGATTTAGAGATTGTTTTCAATTGCTCATTCAATTTCGAAAAATGAGTCCCTTTCCAGAATAGCGTAACAAACATGCCTAAGAAAAGTAAAATATAACCTATATAAGTAACGTTGGTGCCCAACTGATCATGATTTACAGATAGTATCGTACCCCTTTCGTCCTCATCAAAACTTGCCTGAAAAAAGCGATAACCAGAATGATCCAATACATGGTTCATAAATATTTTATATGGTGTTTCTCCAGCCCTATCCAAAATCATTACATCAGAAGAATATGCTGCAGGACTATTACTACCCGGATATTTTTCCATTTTAAAATCTACCAATTTAAGCGAAAATGGTGTTTGATAGATCTTAGATCCATAAGCCAACGAAATCCTCAAACCACCAACTTCACTTTGATGTTGGAAATTTGTCATCCCTTTCCCACCGTAAAACGATACCGTATCGACGGCAGTTGGTGTTGTAATCTGTACTTTCACTAAATCCAGATCATGCTCATGAGTCCGTTTATCACCCTCAAAATAAATGATGCGACCAGGTATTGCAGGTTCAGGAACAACAAAAGCGAGCCCGCCATAAGTGTATAGACTTCTTAAATTGAAAGGTTGATCAACATTATTTCCAACAACAGGCTTTCTTTCCTGAGTAGCCATAATCATATAATTACCCTCGTAAGGAGAAGAAATCTGGAGCGCACCACTTGTATCGCTTATATTGATGGCACCAGGGGTTTCTTTGTTAAAAGAAACCAACATGTTCTGCATCAGCTGCACACCGCCAGTAGGAATATATTTATTTACACGTTTACCGTTTTCAAGTACAACAAGATGTAAGGTTGGTTTACCAGTCTCCCCCCGAACCAATGAATCCTGAGCTCTTGCATAAAAATCAACAACCTTTAGTTTAACACGCTCTCCATTGTAATCGTACTCAGAAGTAAACGTCTTTTTAAAAGGCTTTAAATACACCGGGATGCGGTTAGAAGTTAAATTGGCAGGCACATCATCATATGCCAATGCCGCATCACCTTTACCTATTTGCACCTTAATAAAGGTTTTATCCGAAACAATGTCTTTACTTGTTTCGCCTTCCCGGATATGCATTGATCCCTCAAAACTTATATATCTTGTGATATAACCACCAATAAAAATAAGCACAAATGCAAGGTGGAACACCAATAAAGGCCATTTTTTACGTTGCAAAAGTTGGTACCTTCCAATATTCCCAATAAAGTTCAATACCAGGATTAGCATAATCAATTCAAACCACCAACAGTCATAAATTAGCGCTTTGGCTACAGACGTTCCATAGTCATTTTCCACAAAAGTGGCCATTGCCATAGAAAAAGCATAAAGCAACAACATCACACCCGTGGTACGGGTTGAAAAGAGAATTTTACCTAACCTGTTAATCATTATTAATGTTTCTTTTTTATTTCTACCGATAAGATTTTCTGAATCTTACCCAAAAAAATGATTTGTGTATTATAATTGGTGGCAAAGATGCCCCTAGCAAATCAAAAAAAATAAGGGTAATTGAATTTATGGCAAAAATAAGACTAAACGTTGCCTAATAGAGTTGAGAAAAAGGAAAAGATATCTGTTTATATAAAACGTCATCCAAACCATAGATGTCCTTATAGAAATGAACAACACCCTTTTTATCCGCCCAGGCGGTATAATAGGTAATCCAAACAGGTACCTGAAGAGGTAATCCGATATATTTTGCTCTTGGATAACCATTAGCCATTGCTTTTTTTATCTGATCAAACTTCTGCCCTTTACCAAACAGTGTGTAAGCAAGGTTTAGAGGCTGTTCGACCCGTACACAACCATGGCTTACTGCCCTTATGCTTTGTTTAAAGGGTGATTGTGTAGGTGTATCATGCAAGTAAACGCTACTCTCATTATTAAAAAGAAATTTGATCCTGCCAAGGGGATTTTGCTCGCCCGGCTGTTGTTTAAATGAATAGGACCCTGTTTCTTCAGATTTCCAGTCGATAGCTTCCGGATCGCCCACAAGCTTACCATTTCGGTATACATTGATATCGTTGTTAGCAAAATAATACCTGTTTCTTTTAGCGTACGTGATGATCTCATTACTTGCAATGCTTTGCGGGATATTCCAAACCGGATTTACCTGTACGCTATAGATCATGCTGCTCAGTTGAGGAGTTTCCTTATTAACTTCCTTTTCTCCAACGCAAACCTTCATGCGCAGCACCACTTTTCCACTGTCTACCACACTCAGCATAAACTCCGGAATATTTACCAGTACATATTTATCAGCTACAGGTTTGTTTCTCCACCTCAATCGTTCCAGGTTTACCATTAGGGTACGATAAATACTATCACTCTCCGGTACACTTTCCTTTTCCGATTTTAGTGCTTTTTGTAAGGCCAGGTATTGTTTGTCTTTTGGCTGTATACTATCCAGATAAGTTTTAATATTTCTTACTTCGAAAACCTGTGTAATACTCATGCTATCGGGCCGCAATGTTTGAGTGCTATAATTGGCATAAACCCTTGCCGGATCGGTAATGCCAAATTGCAAAGCATTACTATACTTGATCATAGCATCGGCAATAACCAATTCAAGCTCCATAGCATCCCGATAAACTTCCCGTTCTTTTCTCCGAGAATCTTTATCATTATAATTATCCAATAACTTTTTGATACGGCTTACCGAAAAAACTTCGGGGTCTATTCCATGAACATTCGCGTTCACTAGATAATCCTCTAAAGTTCGTAGCTGATCATCAGGCATAAACCTGGACACCAGTACAGGTTGAAATTCATTTCTCTTATAAAAAGAGTCAATTTGTTCAGGATAAGTGAAAGTAAGGTGGCTGGCTTCAAAAACTTTTTTGAATTCGGCCGCAAGATTGATTTTTTCAGCGTGTCTCTTTAATATCGGAGGCTCTATTTTATTTAGCTGCACCAGCGGAGTTGGAGTAGCAGTACGCTTAACATTACAGGATAGACAAAACAATATACAAGTCATCATAACAATGGCCACTTCCCTCGGTAAAGGGAGTTTAAGGGGATGATCTGTATTAAACATCTCAATGAGACTTATTATTGACTAACAAATAAAGTAACAACTTGTTTTGTCAGCACCTACCCCCTTCTTTGTGAAATATTGCCAGGTGGTTGCCTTGAGCTTTTTAAGCGGTTTATTCGGCTCCCATCCGAAACAACCCCAAAAAATGCCTTAACAACCCCCTAAGCAACATCCTGGCACTAGCCAGAAATATCAATACGCCTAAATTTATGAAAATGCTACTAAGTATTTGCAGTTTTCTTGAAGAAAAGCATAAAATAACCCGCGACAAATGAATGTCGCAGGCTATTTAAATTAACGCTCTCGATACAAACATATGGACCAATTATGAAGATTAGATGAATTTTTTTAAATATTTAACCAATACACCAATTTTATTACCAAAGCCCTGTTTTTAACGGCAAAAGGTTCGGGCAAATAGTTATCGGTATATACAATAAACAGATCCGAAGCTGGGCGATATCTCCATTGGAACCTGGTATTTACATTCATATTTTTCATTTGCTCGTTATACTGCACAAAGCCGGTAAGAAACAATGTATTTGTCATGGTAACATCCAGCCTTGGGCCTACAAGCCAGAAATCGTTATAACCCCATGGCTTCGGTAGGTTCAACTTATTGTAGTTTGCACTTAGAGCAATACTTACATATGGCTGAAAACGATAACCAAATTCCCCGCCTAATGTTAATCGTTTACCATCAGCATAATAACCTCCATAGCGAGCATTCAATGCATAAGTAAACAAGCTCTGAGGTTTAGACACATAATCGGCCCCTACAGTAGTCCAATTATGCTCGCTTCCAGCTAGAAGCGTATCTATTTTAGTACTTACCGGATCAAAGGGCTGCAGCAGCTTGATGTAAGTACCGGACCCCCATACGGTAAGCGTATTCCTGCTTCTAAAAACCATACCATAAGATGCCAACAGCTCATTATCGGTACGATGCATATTTTCATCAAAGAAATTGGTAGATGTAATTTGTGGCCCATGGCTCAGTAATGGTCCTTTCTTTGGAAAGAAAAGACGGGTAATCTGTGGTATCATTTTAACATATCCCTGGCGTGGCACGTAACCTACCTCAGCAGTATAATTCCGTCCTACGTATTCATGTTGCCAGCTAATGTTCCATTTGCCACTTGTGTATTGCAGGTTAGCGGCGTGCGTCCAGTCGTGTCCGCTTTTCCCCGGACTAAAAGATTTAAGCACCATTGCCTTTCCAGTCCAGAAGTTATTGGCCGAAGCCAGATTGTATTCCATCCCAAAGTTTCTGTTGTAACGGGAATAAGTAGTTGTGCCCGGGGCCAGATCATTTGGATTATAATTTAAAGATTCTTTATTGATCAATAAAAAGCCAACATTGGAGCGGGCAAATACACGGCGCTGCAACGCTGCAACCGTGAAATTCTGAGCGGGTAAAGCAGTCGAGTTTTGCTTCTCCGTTTGCATATTCATAATGCCCAGTCTCCAGTCCTTATTTAATTTACCACTTAAGCGTGCGCCAAATTTAATAGGTACCCCAAGGCCTATCCTACGGGAAAAAAAAGGGCGAATACCGGCATACCCGAAATTGGTAAACTGATCTCCATTTTCAAGGAAAAACTGCCTTCTTTCTGGATAAAATAACTCAAACCGATCTAAATTAGTGACTTGTTTATCTACATCTACCTGCGAAAAATCTGGATTTACAGTAAGATCCAGATTTAAAGAAGAGGTAATGGCTACCTTAGCGTCTAGTCCTATATCTTTACGATAAGTTGAGGGCTTATCAGTTTCATAATCTTTAATGACGCCACCAAGTGCATACGGAATTAAAGAAACAGTGGTTCCCGGGTCTGGCGGTGGCATATCCCATACCAGCGTACCGGTATAAGCTAAAGAAGCTGATGGAAACTGCCTTGGCACTGGCGCCCAGCTACTTTTCTCTGTAGTCTTCAGGTCATTTCTACCAAAGTTTATTCCCCATTTTGTAATCCCTTTCTTATATCTGATACTTTTAAAGGGGATTACAGCTTCAAAAACCCATTTATCGGGATAGTTCTTTACTACAGATTGCCATTTATTGTCCCAGCTCAGATCTACCTTACCCCCATCGTACATCAAGCCATCCCATTGTGCCCCTGCAGCATTGGCGCCAAAGGCGAAACCGTTGGTTTGATCATCAAAGGGATCCATGAACATGATAAAGTTGTCGTTCTTTAAAAAAGAAAAATCACGGCGCAGAGATTCTACCATATAAGGGCCGGGTGCCCCATTATAGTTTACTACTGAAAGATAAAGATTCTGCTGATCATAGGTCATCCGCACATCAGTACGTACTTTGGCATAACTGGTATCCATCGGCAAGATCATATAGAAATCTGACGCTACATCGGCATCTTGCCAGGCTTGCTCATCTAATTCCCCATCTATCTTAATGGTCGACGAAGCTTTATTGATATGTAACTGGTAAGCATCATTCTTTTTTTGAGCTGAAAGCGATAAACAGAAAAAGAAGGCAATTAAAAAAAGGCTAATTCGCACAATAGGTTAGGTTCGGTTAAGAGGTCCAAAGTATAAAAAAAAGATAGGCACTGCAATATTGTAATTGTAACATGATGAACATAATCGTACCTAATACCAATGAATCTGAAAAATTTTGATAAAAAAACAGGATGAAACAACAATATGGCTTTATCTAAAAAAGATTATTCCTAAGTTTACAATCAAAACCTATACATAAACCACAATAATGAAACAAAACTTCATTTCTTCAATGTTCAGGGTAGCAATTGCCCTGAGTTTACCACTTGTTTTCTTTGGCTGTTCAGTTAAACAGTCGTCACCCAGCCCAAAATGGGAACAAATGTTCGATGGAAAGGACTTAAATGGCTGGGATGTTAAAATAAGAAAGCATGATCTGAATGATAATTACGGAAATACTTTTAGCGTTAAAGACGGGAACATTCAGGTAAGATATGACCAATATTCTGAATTTGATGAGCAATATGGTCACCTGTTTTACAAAAAACCTTACTCATATTATCTTATAGGAGTAGAATATCGTTTTGTCGGCGATCAGGTAAAAGGTGGTCCCGGGTGGGCATACCGCAATAGTGGCATCATGATCCATGGTCAGGACCCTGCTACTATGAAAAAAGATCAAGACTTCCCTAACTCTATCGAAGTTCAGCTATTAGGCGGTGCCGGCAATGGCGAACGCTCCACTGCAAACCTATGTACCCCTGGTACACAATTTGTAAAAGACGGCAAAGTGATCAAAACCCACTGTATTGAATCTAACTCAAAAACTTTCAATGGCGATCAATGGGTACGCGTTGAAGTTCTTGTACTTGCAGACTCTTTAGTAGTTCACTATGTGAATGGTGAAGAGGTATTACGTTACACCAGACCACAATTAGATCCTGTTGGCGGTGCTGCAGAGGGCCAGCTTTTAAAAGGCGGTTCTATTTCATTGCAAAGTGAAAGCCACCCGGTAGATTTTAGAAAAGTTGAAATTATTAATTTAGAAAAGTATGCCAAGAACCCTGCTAAACTACAGGAAGTAGTTCAAAAACTGATGGCAGAAAAAAGAGTAGCAAAACAATAACACACTTACAGTAAACACTTAATAGAATACACAAATGATTAAATTTTCTTTAAGCCTTATTTATTCCCTGATACTATTTCTGGGAATAAAAAGCTTCGTAGGCGAACCAAAAGCCACTTCCTTTGACCCTCCTGAATTAACAATTACGCCGTTTGCAGGCCCTGATGTTACACCAAGTCCGGCTTGTTTGGCTGTTGCTGCAACGGGTGAAGTTTTTGTTGGTGTTGATATGATCGGATCATTAGGTAAAGATCCGGGCAAAGGTCGCATCCTTAAACTTGTTGATAAAGACAACGATGGTAAAATGGATCAGCATGTAGAATTTGCAATGGTTGATAACCCTCGTGGTATTATTGTGCAAGGCGATAAGGTCTTTGTATTACACACAACCTTTTCTAAAGAAACAGGTAAAGCTACGGGAATGGCCCTGGTAGTTTTTGAAGATAAAGATGGTGACGGAAAGGCTGATGGCCCTGCAAAACCTCTTATAGAAAATCTTAGTAATACTAAATACATCCAGGAACGTGGAACAGACCATGCTACCAATGGAATCAGAATGGGTATAGACGGTTGGATTTACATTTCTGTTGGTGATTTTGGATTTCACAATGCAGTAGACCGTTCTGGCAAAAAACTAACCATGCTAGGTGGTGGTATCGTCCGCGTACGTCCTGATGGCACTGAAATGGAAATATTTATTCATGGAACGCGTAACGTTTATGATGTTGCTATTGATCCTTACATGAATGTTTTCACAAGAGAAAACACCAATGATGGTGGTGGATGGAATGTTCGCTTTTCGCATTTTATCCAGTCTGGAGAATATGGATACCCTGTTTTGTTTCAACACTTTACTGATGAGATATTACCAGCATTAGTAGACGTTGGTGGAGGTTCCGGTACCGGTGCTTTATTTATGAGCGAGCCAAACTGGCCTGAAAAATACAACAATGTTCCAATGATGGCTGATTGGGGAAGAAGCATGTTGTATATCCATAGAGTTACACCTGATGGGCCTACTTTCACCCAAAAAGAAGAAGAGTTTATTAAACTCCCTCAAATTACAGATTTGGATGTTGATGGATCAGGTAGACTTTACCTTTCTGCATGGGATGGCGCAGGCTATTCTGGTAGCCCAAGTAAGGGTTATGTAGTTCGTGCAGTACCAAACAACTGGACTTATAAGGCATTTCCAAATGTGGAAAAAGCATCTGTTAAGCAGTTAGCAGAATTGCTTAAATCAGCCAGTGCTGTAGCACGTTTAAGTGCTTCTCAGGAATTGATTAGCCGTTCAAACAAACAAGCTACTGCAGCTGCTTTAAAAATTGCGTCCGACAAAAAACTTCCTTTATATGCGCGTGTTGCTGGTATTTACACTTATGCACAAGCTGCTGGTGTTGATGGAATCCCTGCTTTATTAGCATTTACGAAAGAAGATGCAATGAGAGAGTTCGCTTTGAAAACACTTGCAGATCGCAAAAACAACTTACAAAATGTTCCAACTGAGCCGTTTTTAGAGGGACTTAAAGATCCTTCGCCACGTGTTCAAGCTGTTGCGGCAATAGGATTAGGTCGTTTAGGACATGTAGAAACTGCAACTGCCCTATTACAAACCAAAGTTCCTGCATCATTTATAGAACCTGCTAAAGATGTAGAAGGTCCTCATGCTACTCCTAATTCTGCTATTGTTCAACCTCACTTAGCGGTACAGGCATTAATAAACCTTAAAGCTGTGGATGCTACTATAGCAGCAATTAATGGCGAGAATTCAACGCTTGCATTATGGGCTTTACGTTATATGCATGATCAAAAAGCGGTTAATGCATTAATTGACGCTTATCAGAAATCGAACGACGAAAAGTTTAAAACACAAATCCTGACAACACTAGCACGCCTTTATAAAAAAGAAGATGCTTATGATGCGTCATGGTGGTGGGGTACAAGACCAGATTCTCACGGTCCATACTATAAAGCAGTGCTATGGGAAGGTTCTCCGGCCATAGAGAAATTCCTTGTAGGAGAATCGGAGAAAAAAGGTGCCAGCGGCAAGCAATTTTTCGCAGACTTAGATGCCCGCAATCGTATGGATATCGCTGCATTTGCTACCGAAGAAAAAGTTGCTGCTACCGAGGAGCCTAAAGTAGATCTTGAAAAGATTAAGAATCAAAAAGGCCAGGTTGGCAAATCATCTATAGAGGATGTTTTATTGGCCATCAATAAATTAGAAGGAGACGCGGTTAAAGGTAAAGCACTATTTACCCGTCAGGGATGTATTGCCTGCCATAGCATCAGCAAAGGTGAAAAAATGAAAGGACCATTTATGGGGCAGATCGGTTCTATTATGAATCGTGAGCAAATTGCTGAATCAATCCTTAAACCAAGTGCTTCAATTTCGCAAGGATTTGCTACTGTGATGATCTCCGCTAAAGGAGATAAAACTTATATGGGCTTTATTACGGAAGAAACAGCTGCTAAGGTTGTGATGCGTAATATTGCTGGTGAAGTTTTCACTATTAAAGCAAGCGATATCTTATCGCGTAAAGAAATGGATTCATCTATGATGCCAGCAGGTTTAGCCAATTCTTTATCGTACGATGAACTTGCTTCACTTGTTACTTTCCTTTCTCAGCAAAAGAAATAAGGATTATTCAAAAGGGTCTTTGCAAAAAAAGAGGGTGCACTTCAATTGAAGTGCACCCTCTTTTTTATACATTCATCTTTCTTGTATACGTCTTTCCTGTACTTCCGTCATCTCGACGATAGGAGAGATGACGGGCTGACGGTTACGAATGCTTAAAACCTTCCTGCCAGTGAAATCCCATATGTTTTTGGATTACCCAAATGGGCAGCACCGAAATCATAAACATAATCTAAATAGGTTCTATCACTTAGATTTCTTCCCCAGAAAAACAAGTCAAATCTCTTATTAGAAACACCAACTTTTGCATTGAACAAATGATAGCCTTTTTGCTCAAACCGGTTTTGAAGGTCAAAAAACTGATCTCCTGTGTATGCCCACTCACCTCGTGCAATTAAATTCAGTTTATTAAGGCTTTCAATTTGATAGCTGTACTGTAATGCAAGCATAGAAGTCATCTCTGGTGTATAAATCTGCTTGTTGCCATCAAAATTCACAACCTCTTCATCTACTGGCAAACTCAATGATTTATATTTTGCATCAGTATAGCCAAAGTTATAATCAACGCTTAGTCCTTTAACAGGTCTTGCCGAAAGCTCAACCTCAACACCTTTGCTACTTAATTTTCCTGCATTTCTGGTTATTGTTATCGCATCTGGCAAGATCAGCACAGGAATTTGCGCATCAGTAAGCCTTACATAAAAAGCAGCAACATTAACACTTAAGCGCTGATCGAAAAACGTATTTTTAGATCCAAATTCTAGATTATTACCATATTCTGGCTTGTAGTCCACTAAAGGCTTTGCAGTTCTGTCGGAGCCGATCTGTGTAAGACCGCCAGCACGGAAACCTCGGCTGTAAGTTGCATAAAAACTATGATCAGGTACAAACGAATAAGCAAGACTAACCTTAGGAGATAACGCCTTAAAACTAGCTGTGGCACTGGTATCTTTTTGCTCAACTATAGGCTGCGTCTCGCCAGGCATTAACATCTCGCCGTATACCCCTAGTTTTTTATGCTCATAATCGTAACGTAAACCTGCAGTTGCCAACAACTCATCTGTTATTGCATAGCTAACCTGCCCAAAAGCAGCTAAGCCAAAGCCCTTCCCTTTGTTAATACTTATGATATTAAGACCAGGCATAGACCCTACCATTTCTGCATCTTCACCAAAAGACAAGCCTTGTTTTACCGGGTTTTTCTGATAGAAGCCATAGACGCCTCCTACCCACTTAAGCCTTGAATCAGATGACGAAGGGGAGCTGAACTTAAACTCCTGAGTTAATACCTGTATCTTATTCCAGTCCTTCCCATAGTTATTGATAAGAGAAATTCCATCGATCGGCGAAAAATCACTGTCTATCGGTTTATCATAATACCTGTAGTTAGACTGATAAGCACTTTGAGAGGTAAAATTGAAACCATCACCAGCATAGTTTGCAGACAATGAAGCGTTAAACAGATTATCAAACATCGTGGTTAACGTATTCTGGTTTACTTTAAAAGGATTACTTAATGCATCCCCCACAGAAGCCACTAATGGAAATGTTCCATCATTACGATTCTCATTATGCTTTACATTTAAAGTTAAATCAAACTTTGAGCTGCCCTGAAATTTCAGATAATAATTGCCCAGATAGCCGTGTAAACGATCATATTTTTTATTGTTAAACTCATTGGTATAAAATCCGCTTTGTCTGTTAACCAGACCTGCCGCACCAAAAAATAACTTATCCTTAATTAAGGCAGTTCTGATACCTGCGCTATAACGCTGCTGACCATAATTCCCAATATCAACACCAGCAAAACCGGTTGTATAATTTGCAGGCTTTTTGGTGATAATGTTAATTACCCCACCCATTGCATTTCTGCCATACAATGTGCCCTGAGGGCCACGCAATACTTCTATCCTTTCCACATCAAACAGAGAAGAAATATAGGTATCCAATCCAAATTGATTTACACCGTCAATATACGTAGCTACTGCAGGATCGTAAGAAGTTGTAGTAATCCCCCTTATCGAGGTTACATTCCTTCCATCACCGGGGTTACTGCTATAAAGATTCGGAACAATAGCCGACAAGTCTCTTGTGTTCTGTATCCTGTAATCATTCACTTTTGCTGATGAAAAAACAGATATACTGGAGGGTATATTCTGAACATTTTCTTCTGTTTTCTGTGCAGAAACAATTACTTCGTCCAATTTCAACCCGGCATCTTCTAAAGTAATATTCAGGCTCTTGCTATCATCGGTTATCAGTTTATTTATTGCTGCATAACCCACGGCAGTAAACCTTAAACTTACTTTACCCGGAGGAACATTAACAAGCTCAAAAGCACCTGTCAAATCTGTAACCGTACTTAAATTTGTATTTAATACCTGTACTGTTACTGCATCAACAGGAACTCCCTTAGCATCTTTAACCGTTCCTGAAATCTTATTCTGCTGTGCACTCGCTGCAAAACAGATGAAAATGCTTAAACACAAGCATGCTATTATTCTATTCATTGTATTATTATTAATTGGAAACAGCTTCAAAAGCAGCGCTGAAATCCTGAATAAGATCTTCTGTATCTTCAATACCAACAGACACTCTAACCATAGAGTCAGGAATTCCCATTTCATCACGTCTTTCTTTACCTAATTCGAAGAATATGGTATGCGCAACCGGAATAGCAAGTGTGCGGGTATCACCAAGGTTGCTTGATTTGATAACTAGTTTAAGCTCATTCAGGAACTTAAAGCAATCAATACCATCAACAAGTGCAAAACTCAGTAATCCGCCATAGCGATGGAACAAACTTGAAGCAAGCTCATGCTGAGGGTGACTTTTCAGTCCGGGATAATAAACTTTACTGATTAAAGGGTGGTTATCAAGAAACGTTGCAAGTGTAGCCGCATTACTGCAGGCACGATCAAGTCTTAAAGCAATAGTTTCAGAACCTACAGAAATACTGTGTGCTGCTTAAGGAGCAAGCGTACAACATCCATCACGTAGGACT
>NZ_CAMLHF010000095.1 GCF_946479715.1 uncultured Pedobacter sp.
ACATAAAGTTTTTGGTGCTAGATGAGGCAGATAAAATGATGGATATGGGCTTTATTGGTTCTATTCATAGAATTTTAGAGATTGTACCTCGTAAAAGGCAAAACCTTTTGTTCTCGGCTACGATGAGTAATCTTGTACAAAAGATTGCGGGCGACTTTTTAAAGCACCCAACGCTAATTGAAGTAGCGGAGCAAGCTACGCCAGCTGCAACGGTTACTCAAACCTTGTATGAAGTGCCTAACTTTAAAACAAAGATCAACCTGCTGCAACACTTAATGAAAAATGATGAGGAGTTTAAAAGACTAATCATTTTCTGTAAAACCAAAACGGTAGCGGATAACATTTTTAGTTTCATTGAGCGTAGGTTTGGGGCAGAGGCTGTTAGGGTAATTCATGCCAATAAAGGCCAGAATACAAGGATTAATTCTATAAATAATTTTAAAGAAGGCAATATCAGGGTATTGGTTGCAACTGACGTTGCATCGCGTGGTATTGATGTTTCAGAAGTAAGTCACGTGATTAATTTTGATGTTCCAATTATAATTGAAGATTATGTGCATAGAATTGGTCGCACCGGAAGAGCGTATTCAAAAGGAGATGCACTTACCTTCTGTACGCCAGCCGAAAAATATTACATTGAGAAAATACAAAAATTAATAAGACAAGAAATTCCTGTTGTACCTTTGCCAACTGAGGTTTTTGTGGAAGAAACCCCTTATGAGGAGAAACAGGCTATAAATCGTGCAATTGACGATCAAAAGCGTAAAGAAGATCCTGATTTTAAAGGTGCTTTCCATGAGAAAAAACATGCTGCCGCCATTGCAGCTGCTGCAAGAAATAAAACAAATAAGCAGCCTGCATGGAAAAAGAAGAAATTCAAAAAATAGTTAAAGACATTGAAAGTAAAACTGACCCCGCTTAATATTGTTTCAGCCATCTGCCTGGTTATTGCCATCATGTTGCTGATAAATAAGAAAGAAGAGGGGAATCCCAAATATGTGGATATTACGGGAATTCTTATTGGGTTTAGCTTTTTGACCGCAATTGTTGCTTTCATATCAGATCAAATTTTTAGAAGGTTTATTTTAAACCTAAAGAAGCTATGGGTTGTAGAAGGCGTGTTAATTATTTTCATCATCATTTTAATATTTATAATAAAAGCTAGTATAAGTTAATGAAGCAAGCAGAAATTAAAATCACCGTTCAGTTAGACGATAATAATGTTCCTGATAATATCCTTTGGGAATCTACAGATGCACAAACTCAGGAACAAGTTCCGGTTAAGTCTATGATGCTGGCATTGTGGGATCATAACTATAAGAACTCAATGCGTATTGATCTTTGGACTAAAGATATGCCTGTTGATGAGATGAAACGTTTTTTTTATGAAACGTTGCAAACTATGGGCGATAGTTTTTTAAAAGCTACAGGCGAAACGCTTATAGTGGAAGATTTGCGTGATTACTGTGCGCATTTTGCTGATAAAATGGGCATCAATACTCAAGGATAAATAGAATGAGACTGCAGGGGATTATTGGTTCGGCACTTATGGCCGTAGGAGGGATGTGCCCGCTTATGCGTATTCCAATTATTGGCAGCTGGAATTATTTTGATATAGACCAGAGGTTAGCCATTGCTTTTTATGTATTGGTGGTAATTGGATTGATAGGAGCCTTCGCAAATAAAGCCGGACTCATAAAATTGGCTGGTTGGGGAGGAATTGTTTTAGTGCTAATTACCCTAGCTGGTATATACTTTAAAGCACATGATTCATTTAGTTTTCTTCATTTTAAAAAACTAATAAACTTCGGTGCAGGTATGGTGAAATTAAAATGGGGTTGGTATGTTATTGCTGCTGGGGCATTTATATTGATAACTGTAAGAAAACCGAAAGTTGTTTTAGTAAATGAAGTGGTTGAGGTAAAGTAGGTCATTAATTCAAATCGCCTAACGATTTGTGTTTCCTTTTCCTTTTAAACTGAGTTTGTTTTAGATGTTCATCACCGCTGATGATGCTGATGTTACCATCAACCTCAAGAATAGCTAATTTTACATCTTTATATTTTTCAATTCCGTGCTCCCTCATGGCTTCTTCAAGTTCCTCGTTGGTGATATCCAACTTGCTGAGTTTGTCGAAATTGAATTTACCATTGTGGATAAGGATTTCAGGATGCTGAGAGATAAAGTCTCTCAGCTTTTTGTTTTTGAACATGAGCTTCTTTAAAGCGTAGTTTAAAGCAAACAAAACTGCTGCAGCAACTAATCCTCCCAATAAGCTTGTGTTGTTGCCAACCATAGCGTTTTGAACAGCATTACTGATCAGTAAAATCAATACCACATCAGTAGTGTTGAGCTGCGAGAGCTCCTTTTTGCCGGTTAAGCGAATTGCAACAAGCATAAAAGCATAAACAGCCAGGCTTCTTAAAATGATGTCAAGATATTGGTTCATGATCAGGATTCATTTATTAATACAATATTATTCATATTTAGTTTACAAAACACCTATTTGAATCGAAAATAACCGATTAAAAATTATCTTTGCCACAGTATGCAATTACTACATCAGGTAAATTATTTAATTAAGAAAGAAGTACTGCTGGAATGGCGCTCTAAATATGCACTTAATGGCGTTCTGCTTTATGTAGTTTCAACTGTTTTTGTTTGTTTTTTGTCGTTTGTAAGCATTGTACCAATTACCTGGAATGCATTGTTTTGGATTATAATGCTTTTTGCTTCGATAAATGCAGTTTCAAAAGGTTTTTTACATGAAAGCAAAGGGCAACAATTATACATTTATACTATTGCAAGTCCACTGGCACTTATCATTTCTAAAACGGTATACAATGTACTTTTGATGATGCTTCTTACCCTTATTGCATTGTTTTTTTACATGATGGTTTTCGACTATGTGCCTCAGGATCTTGGTCTCTACATCATAGCTACGGTATTGGGTAGTTTAAGCTTTTCTACCATTTTTACAATGATTTCAGCAATTGCATCTAAAGCAGGCAACGGAGGGATGCTAATGGCTATACTTAGCTTTCCTGTTATTATACCAGTACTAATTGTACTGATTAAGCTTACAAAAAATGCAATTGACGGCCTGGATAGAAGTGCTAGTTTAGATGAGATTGGTCTGCTTTTGATTATAAATGCACTGGTTGCAGCAGTAACATTACTGCTATTCCCTTATTTATGGAGAGATTGAGCTTTAAAATCCCCTGCACAGTTATTACCTTTGTTACAATTAAGCCTATATAATGAACAAGATTTGGTGGAAGATTTTAGGGTCGGTATTAGTTTTGTATACCGCCATTGCAGGATTACTATCTGGAGTACCCCATTTGGCCATATTAAATGAGACAATTCGTAACCTGTATTTCCATGTACCCATGTGGTTCGCGATGCTTACATTGTTCTCTATTTCGGTATTCTACAGCATTAAATATTTATTATACGGAAAGGAATCTGATGATATCAGAGCAATAGAGAGTGTAAATGTGGGGATCATTTTTAGTATACTGGGCCTAATTACAGGCGCAGTTTGGGCTAAATTTACCTGGGGACAGTTCTGGAGTTTTGATGTGAAACAGAATTTTACAGCAGTAGCCATACTTTTATATTTTGCCTATCTGGTACTTAGAAATGCTATTGATGAGCAACAAAAACGAGCCAAAATATCGGCTATTTACAATATTTTTGCCTTTCCGATGATGGTGGTATTAATAATGGTATTGCCTCGTTTGTCAGACTCCCTACACCCGGGAAACGGTGGTAATCCTGGCTTTAATAGCTATGATTTAGATAGCCGTATGCGGGCCGTTTTATATCCGGCATTCATTGGCTGGTCAATAATAGGTTATTGGATTTATACCATTAGATTTAGAATTCGTACAATAGAAAACAAACAAAATTCCTAAGATGAAGAAGATCATATTTGCTTTAATGCTGCTATTAAGTTCAGTGCAATTATTTGCTCAATCTAATGATGTGGAGATGGCTGACGCTTTACGCAGCAACGGAAAGATATATGTTGTTGTTATCTGTATTGTCATAATTCTTGTTGGTTTATTGATTTATCTATTCTCTCTCGATAAAAGATTAAAAAAAATAGAAAAGAAATCTTCTGACAAAAACTAATTTTAAATCGTTTAATCATCGTTTTTATGTCTTTTTAAGGCTAGTGTGTGGCGTACACTAAGTAATTCAGCATTTGTATTAATCGTTTTTTTTAGTGCAATTTTGTACTCATAACTGAGAACTTATTCAAAATTCATAAAAAACAAATAATGGCTAATTCAGCAAATGAGACAAAATTTTTTGCAGACGTGTGTAAAAATTTTGACAGTGCAGCGCAGTTCACATCCCATCCCGAGGGATTATTAAATCAAATTAAAGCCTGTAACAGTGTGTATCGTTTCCAGTTCCCAATCAGAAGAGGAAATGGATTTGAAGTTATTGATGCATGGCGAGTAGAACACTCTCATCACATGAGCCCTACCAAGGGCGGTATCCGTTACAGTGAGATGGTAAATGAAGATGAGGTTATGGCTTTAGCAGCCTTAATGACCTACAAGTGTGCTATTGTAAATGTTCCTTTTGGTGGGGCGAAAGGTGGTATTTGTATTAATCCTAAAAACTACTCTGTGGCCGAATTGGAAACCATAACGCGCCGCTACACAACTGAATTAATAAAGAAGAATTTTATTGGCCCTGGTATTGATGTTCCAGCTCCTGATTATGGATCCGGTGAACGTGAAATGAGCTGGATTGCAGATACATATATGACTATGAATCCTGGACAACTTGATGCTTTGGGTTGTGTGACAGGAAAGCCAATTGCTTTACATGGTATTCGAGGTCGTAAAGAAGCTACTGGACGTGGTGTTGCCTATGCTGTTAAGGAATGTGTTAATGTTGCCGAGGATATGCAAAAGATTGGATTTAAAGCAGGATTAGGCGATAAACGTGTTATTGTTCAGGGGTTAGGAAATGTGGGTTATCATTCAGCCAAATTCCTTTCAGAATTTGGAGCAACTATTGTTGGTCTTTGCGAATACGAGGGTGCTATATACAACGAAAACGGATTAAATATTGATGAGGTTTTTGCCCATCGTAAAAATACGGGATCGATATTAGGCTTCCCTGGAGCTACTGATTTCAAAAACTCAATGGAAGGATTAGAGCAGCCATGTGATATTTTAGTTCCGGCGGCTTTAGAGAATCAAATTACTGTAAACAACATTCGTAATATAAAGGCAAAAATTATTGCTGAAGGTGCAAATGGGCCAACTACGCCTGAGGCTGAAGAAATATTTACTGAAATGGGAGGGATCATCATACCTGATATGTATTGTAATGCAGGTGGTGTTACTGTTTCTTATTTTGAATGGCTAAAAAACCTTTCACACGTAGCATTTGGGCGTATGGAAAATCGTTATGCAGAGAATTCTAATGCCAATTTGATTAATACTTTAGAAAATCTTACTGGTAAAAAGATTCCTGCCGAAAATCGTCTAATGATTGTAAAGGGAGCTTCTGAGATGGAGCTTGTAAATTCAGGACTAGAGGACACAATGATTCATTCATATCATGAGATCAGGGAGAATTTAATTACTAAACCTGGTGTTCAAACATTAAGGACAGCTGCTTTTGTTGGTTCAATTGACAAGATCGCGGTTTCTTATATGAATCTTGGTATCTGGCCATAGCTTTTAAATACGGCTATTTTAATCCGCATCACAGGTAGTGATGCGGATTTTTTTTGTCATCCGTTTGCTAATTAAACCAGGTGTTAAAATCAAAATGCGTTTATCAGCGTATATTGCATAAAGCCTGATTATGAAAGTTAAGCTAATATTTTTGATACTTCTGACTACTTTTCTCTGTGCTTGTAATGAGGCGCAAAAACTGGAAACTAAAGATGGATTTGCAGTAATAAGAGCAGCCAAAAAGGGAGAAGCTGTGGCAACATATGCTGGTGGCTGTTTCTGGGCAATGCAGGAATGTATGCTGGAATTAAAAGGAGTAAGTAAGGTTATAAGTGGTTATTCGGGTGGTACCAAGACAAACCCGGATTATAATGAAGTATTATCTAAAACTACCGGATATGCAGAAGCCGTGCAGGTTTATTATGATCCAAAAGTAATAAGCTTTGAAAAACTAACCGAAGCATTCTTCAAAGCGCATGATCCTACTCAGGAAGACGGACAGGGACCTGATCTGGGCCCTGATTATCGTTCAATCGCTTTTTATCGGTCGCCTTCAGAGAAAATAATAATTCACAACCTAATTAGTAGAATCGATTCTATAAATGGTTACAACATGCCGGTGGTAACTGAAGTGGTTCCATTTAAAGTCATTTATCCAGCCGAAACCGAACATCAGGATTATTATAGGAGGCGTAGCTGGGATCCATACATTAGAAATGTTTCTCGTCCAAAAGTGCTAAAACTCAGAAAAACTATGCCTTACCTTATAAAATCTGAATATAAAGACTAAAAAATGCGCTTTTTGTCAGAGAACTATCAATAAACTGTCATCATCCCGAATTGGATGTAGCTAAAAGACTTTAGGTACTTATATTTTTTATCTTTGTAGGGTTCAATTTATTTTTATTACGACCATGAGAAAAAGTGCAATTGTTGGTTTAATTACTATAGCGATATGTGTAGGTTTTTTAGTTAGTCTAAACGCTGATACAAATAGCTATTCTACATTTACTGAAGCTGCAAAAGATCCTAAGGAATTTCACGTAATGGGGTACTGGGAAAAAGAAAAGGGTACATACTACGACGCTCAGAAAGATGCTAACCACTTTGCTTTTTACATGAAGGATCAAAAAGGTAGTGTAAATAAAGTTGTTTACAATGGCACTAAACCTCAAGACTTTGAACGCTCCGAAAAGCTGGTATTAATCGGTAAGATGAAAGATGATACCTTCTACGCTTCTAAAATACTCATGAAATGTCCATCTAAATATAATAACGATCTTGTAGAAGTCAAGAAGGACGGTAAAGTGGAAAAATACAACTAATCTTAATGGATATACAATTTATTGGAGAGAACCTCCTTCCGGGTAAAGTCGGGCAATTCTTTATTGTTTTAGCATTCGCTGCGTCGTTACTATCAGCCATCTCTTATTTTTTTGCTACCCAAAATAAGGATCTTGCAGATCAATCATGGAAACGCATCGGACGCATCTCATTTCTAATAAACTGGCTTAGTGTAATAGGTATAGGAGCCACACTATTTTTTCTGATATTAAATCATTACAACGAATACTATTACGTTTATTCACACTCTTCAAAAGAACTGCCTGTATATTATATCGTGTCAGCGTTTTGGGAGGGACAAGAGGGAAGTTTCTGGCTTTGGGCATTTTGGCAATCATTGCTGGGCGTAATATTAATGTGGAAGGCCAGAACCTGGGAAACTGGCGTTATGACAGTGGTAGCTTTCTCACAAGCATTTTTAACTTCAATGTTATTAGGTGTTGAAATTTTCGGCGAAAGAATAGGCAGCTCTCCATTCATCCTTTTAAGAGATGCTTTAAACCTTAAGGAGATGGCGCCAGTTGTATTTGCCGATCCTGAAAACTTTAAAAACTACCTTAAATTTATAACCGACGGACGCGGATTAAACCCTTTACTACAAAATTATTGGATGGTTATCCACCCACCAACCTTGTTTTTAGGTTTTGCCAGCATGGTTGTGCCATTTGCTTATGGAATTGCGGGATTATGGCAAAAGAAATATAAAGAATGGGTAAAACCGGCGATGCCATGGGCATTATTTGCGGTAATGATTTTGGGAACCGGTATCATTATGGGTTCATTCTGGGCATATGAAGCGCTAAATTTTGGTGGTTTCTGGGCTTGGGATCCGGTAGAAAATGCCTCTATTATTCCCTGGTTAACGCTTATAGCAGGTGTACACGTAATGATCGCCTTTAAAAATACAGGACATGCATTTTTCACTGCAATTGTACTGATATTTCTCAGCTTTGTACTGGTGCTATATGCTTCATTCCTTACCAGAAGCGGAATTTTAGGCGAAACATCTGTACACTCATTTACAGATCTGGGTATGTTTGGCCACCTGATATTATATAACGTTGTCTTTTTGGCCTTACCTGTAATTTTACTAATTGTAAGATGGAAAGAATTGCCAATTACCAATAAAGACGAAGAAACTTATTCAAGAGAATTCTGGATGTTTATAGGTGCGCTTGTTATTACTGTAGCTTGTATTCAGGTAATTTTCTCTACTTCAGTACCTGTGTTTAACGCAGCATTTGGAACTAACTTTGCACCTCCTATAGATGCCATTAAATATTACAACCAATGGCAGGCTCCGTTTGCTATTTTAGTAACGATCATATCAGGATTCACCCAGTTCATGAAGTACAAGAGAACTGATATCCGTAAATTCTACAGCAGTCTTGCGGCTACGGTTGTTTTCTCGATTGTAATTACTGCCGGTTTTGTGTATATCACTAATGTATATCATAACCTGATGTATATTCTTTTAACCTTCAGTTGTGTGTTTGCAGTTATGTCTAACGCGAAGATTCTGGGACAAGGTTTTGGAGGTAAGCGGAAATTGGTAGGTGCAGCCGTTGCACACATTGGTTTTGCTTTACTGTTGCTTGGTGCTTTAGTAGCCGCCGCTACTAACAAACCAATCTCGTTAAATGCATCTAACTTTATTCCGGTTAAAGATTTCGAGAAGGCTGAGAAACCTGGAGAGAATATCGTTCTCTACAAAAATGAGCCAAAGAAAATGGGTAAGTACACCGTTACCTATATTAGCGATACTACTGTTGCCCCAAATACTTTTTACAAATTGAACTTTAAAGTTTATGATGAAAGTACCGGCAAGGTAAAAGAAGATTTCGAAGTAAATCCTCACATTCAGTCGAACGAGAAAATGGGGCTTATAGCCTCTCCAGATACGAAACATTACCTAACCTACGATATTTATACCCACGTTACCAGTGCTCCTTTGAAAGAAGATAAAGAGCATGGAGACCATGAAGGACATAGTGAAGAAGAGAACTACAAGGCTCCGAGGATTGTAACACTTAGCGTTGGTGATACTTTGCATACAAGCAGTGGAGTACTTACTGTTAAAGCATTAAATCCAAAACCACAGGCTAAAGATTTAGTATTAGGTCCTAAAGATTTAGCAGTAGGTATGCCAATTGAGGTTGACGTAAATGGTAAAATATATAAAACTGAACCCATCTTTTTGGTTAAAGGAAATAACGTGTTTGATTTTGCCCGTAATATTGATGATTTAGGATTAAGGGTTAGATTTACAAAAGTAATTCCTGATCAGGGAAAAGTAGAATTGCAGGTTTTTGAAAAACCTCAGCAGGCTAAGGACTGGGTTGTTTTTAAATCTATTGAATTCCCTTACATTAATTTGTATTGGATTGGTACCATAGTAATGGTTGCAGGATTTTTAATATCCATTTTCAGGAGACAAAAAGAAGTTAAAGCTGTTTAATGAAAGTAGTCTGTATTGGTTCTGGTAATGTGGCAACGCATTTAGCTAATGCGCTAACTGCAAAGGGTGTAGATCTGATTCAGGTATGGAGCCGTGATTTAGTGAATGCATCTGAGCTTGCAAAGAGCATAAACTCAGTAGCTATCTCAAATCTGGATGAAATAGACCGTTCTGCTGATTTATACATTATTGCAGTGAAGGATGATGCCATTTCAGCAGTATCTTCTAGTTTAAAAGGTATAAACGGATTGGTAGTTCATACATCTGGAGCTACATCAATAGACACTTTGTCGGCACTGAAAAATTACGGTGTTTTATATCCCCTGCAAACTTTCTCTAAAGCAAAGCCAATTGATTTTGCGAATGTTCCATTATGTATTGAGGCAAGCAATGTACATTCTTTGGAAGTGTTAAGAAGTGTTGCGGGTGAGCTTTCTTCGCCTGTTTACGAAGTGGATAGCGAGAAAAGGAAAATATTGCATTTGGCGGCTGTTTTTGCCTGTAATTTTGTTAATCATCTTTATACATTGAGTGATAAAATAGTTGAACATTTTGAGCTCGACTTTGAGATGCTTAAGCCGTTAATAATGGAGACAGCTTCAAAAGTACAAACCGAGCTGCCTATAAATGTACAAACCGGACCTGCCGTTCGGAATGATGAGCAAACTATGATTAAACATCAGGATTTACTAAATGGTATGCCTGAATTAAAAGAAATCTATCAAACTTTAAGTAAAAGCATTAAAAAAACACATTTATAGTTATAAATGCCGTTTTTCGTGCTTATTTTTGGACACAATTATGAGTATTTTTAAATTAAAGATAAATTTTGAAGAACAAGGAAAAGAACCTCTTGAATTACCTATTGTAAGCGGAGAATCGGTTCTTGATGCTTGTTTAGATCACGGAATAGAATTACAGCATAACTGTGGCGGAGTATGCGGCTGCAGTACATGTCATGTTTACGTACTAAAGGGAATGGATAATATCCAGGAAATTTCTGATAAAGAAGAAGATTTTATTGACAGAGCTGTTCGTCCTAGAATTACTTCAAGATTAGGCTGCCAGTGTGTTGTTATAGATGGAGACATAGAAGTAACGATCCCAGATCAATCAGAATTTTTAGGTCACTAGTAATAAATCAATAAATTATACAAAAACATGCAAGATAAATTTGCTTTACCAATATACTGGAATGACCATGAGGATATAGCCCAGGAGCTATATGAGAAATTTGGTGACGATTTTAATGAAGCCAAAATATACCGTATCAGATTCACTGAGCTAATAGAATGGGTACTAGAATTACCTAATTTTAAAGGAACCAGAGAAGAAAGTAGTGAAGGTCATTTGGAACAAATCCAGTCTGCCTGGGTTTACGAATGGAGAGATAACCAGGATTAATAAGATATGTTCCTGCAGAAACTTAAAAACATTACCACCCTTATTTTTGATGTGGATGGTGTGCTCACAAATGGTGATATTATTGCATCAGACAGTGGGGAGTTTCTGCGCACATTTAACATTAAAGACGGTTATGCTTTACAGTTGGCCGTAAAAAGGGGGTATCTCATTTGTATCATCTCCGGAGGACGGGGTTTGGCAATGCAAAGACGTTTTGAAGGCTTAGGCATTGCAGAAGTATTTCTGGGTGTTTCAGATAAAGTAGATGTATTTAATTCTCTTTTAGCTAAGCATAACATTACGGCCGATGAAGTATTGTATATGGGCGATGATATTCCTGACCTTAAAGTTATGCAACTAGTAGGGCTGCCAACATGTCCTTCAGATGCTGTACCCGAAATAAAAGCGATTTCTGAATATATTTCTCCTTACTCAGGAGGTAAAACAGCAGTTCGGGATATTATTGAAAAAGTACTTAAAGTACAGCAAAAATGGTTCGATGAGAACCCTTCTGCAGCCGATTCCGGTAAGTGATAGCCTGCAACAATTATGTTACTTCTGCTAGATTAAACCTATCCCTCTGTTTGTACTCCAACCTTTTACAAAACCGAAGCTAAAAGCTTTATAACCATTAAAAATTGTAAAAGAGTATGAAAAAATTATTGATTATCTGCGGATTGTTATTTAGTGTAATAACATTTGCACAAGCACAACAGGGTCAGGGTGGTCGTAGAGGAGGAACACCTGAAGAGAGAGCAAAAAGAAATACCGAAATGTTGACTAAAAAACTTAGTCTTACAGCAGATCAGCAAACCAAAGTTTCTGCAATTTACCTGGAACAAGCTGAGGCGATGAAAAAAATGCGTGAAGATGCGGCAGGAGACAGAGACGCAATGCGGGCTGCAATGGTGAAATCTAATGAGGAAAGCGACACTAAAATTAGTGCTTTGTTAAACGACGATCAGAAAAAAGTTTACACTACCTGGAAAGAAGAGAGAAAAGAAGCAATGAAAAAAAGACAAGATGGTAATGGCGGAGGTCAATAATCATTAAAACATTTTAAATAATAGAAGCGGCATATGGTCGCTTTTATTATTTTTGAGCAAATTTTAATTATGTATAAGCAGACACTTCCAATAATACTCGCCTCAAAATCTCCACGCAGACAAGAATTGATGAAATTGATGAATCTTGATTT
This sequence comes from uncultured Pedobacter sp., assembly GCF_946479715.1. The sequence continues at coordinate 12,116 of NZ_CAMLHF010000095.1, forward strand.
TAAAGTAGTTTTGAAAGAAGTTGATGAAAGCTATCCTGAGGATTTGCTCCCTGCCGAAATTGCGATTTATATCGCCGAGAAGAAAGCAGCAGCCTTTGCAGATGATAGCCATGAAGGCATAGTGATTACTGCCGATACTATTGTGGCCTATAATAATGAAATATTGGGTAAACCTGAGGATGTAACCCACGCTACTGAAATGCTAACTAAACTGTCTGGTACAAACCATCAGGTATATACCGGTGTGAGCATTGCTTATGCGGGTAAAATGCATTCTTTTTACGATGTTACAGAAGTGTTTTTTAATTCACTTACATCAGAGCAGGTTGAATTTTATATTACCAATTTTAATCCCTTTGATAAAGCAGGTGCTTATGGTATTCAGGATTGGATAGGTCTTGTTGCTGTCGATAAGATCATTGGTTCTTATACAAATGTGATGGGTTTGCCAACTGAAAAGCTATATAAAGCTTTGTCAGGATTTTAATTCTGATAAAGAATACAGAACACCCATTTTTAAATCGTAAGTTGATAAACTGATCTGTTTAATTTCAGACATTGATAGAACGTGATTTGTGAGAATTGCAGCAATAACAATCATATCAACCCTTAATTTTATTAGATCCGGCATGTTTTCCCGCTCCGCATGGGTTGATGTAATCAGTTTCTCAGAAAGACCGCTGTAAGCCTTAAAATCAATAGGTGCAGATTTTATATTCTCTATATCTGCTTCTTTAAAAATCATACCTGCAAAGGTTTCAAAAGCACCTGCAGAGCCAATTAAATGATTAGGTTTAAATAATAAGCAAGCTTCTTTTAGATCTGTGAGCTCATTGTTTAAATGATTAATAATAGCAACTTTATCTTGCTCGCTAATTGGATCTGAATGGAAATAAGCCTGCATTAATCTGGCAGCACCTATGTTATAGCTTTTCTTCCACAGCAGTTCTTTATGGTCACAGATTATGAATTCGGTGCTTCCGCCGCCGATATCCATAATCAATGATGTTCCATGGATTGTACCGGTGGCTTTTACTCCTTTGTAAATATATTCGGCTTCTTTATCACCATCAATAACATTTATATTGATTCCGGCGTTTTGCCTTGCAGCATCAACAAAATCACTTCCATTGGCTGCGCTTCTTACTGCAGAAGTAGCAATTGCAAGTGTTTGTTGAACCTGGTGTTTGTCAATTTCTTGTTTAAAACTTTTTAATGTTTCAATTCCACGTTCAAATGCTTCCGGTATAATGATGTTTTCATTAATGCGTCCCTGACCAAGCCTAACTGGTACATTTGTTTTATAGATTATATGGATGTCTGTAGCAGATATTTCTGCTATGATTAGGTGAAAGGTATTTGTACCAAGATCAATAACTGCGGCTCTCATCAATGGGGTATTTGGTGGTAAAAGTGCAAAAAAAAGCCATCCTATTGGATGGCTTTTAAAAAATTATTTAATTATTATTCGAAATATTCTTTCATTTTTTCGAAGAAACTCTTATCATGCTTACCGGGTTGCGGTTTGAAATTAGGAGAATCCCTTAATTTCTCGAGCATACTTCTTTCTTCAGAACTTAGTGCTTTTGGAGTCCATATATTTACATGGATAATCTCATCGCCTCTGTGATATGAATTGATTTCAGGGATGCCCTTACCTTTTAAACGTAATAACTTTCCGCTTTGGGTACCAGGTTCAATTTTGATTTTTGCTTTACCATCAATAGTTGGTACCTCAGCGCTATAGCCTAATGCAGCATCAATGATAGAAACGTGTAAATCATAAACCACATTATTTCCTTCACGTTTTAAGGTTTCATGAGGTATTTCTTCAATCAGGATGATCAGATCTCCAGGAATACCTCCGCTAGGTGCTGCATTACCTTTTCCGCTCATACTTAATTGCATGCCATCACTTACACCAGCCGGGATATTGATTGTAATAGTTTCCTCGCCACGAACTATACCATCACCATGGCATGAAGTACATTTGGCTGTGATCTGTTGTCCGCTACCATTACAAGTAGGGCATGTAGAGGTGGTTTGCATCTGACCAAGAATTGTATTGGTCACTCTGCGAACTGCACCGCTTCCGCCGCAGGTTTTGCATGTACTTACAGATGAGCGATCTTTAGCCCCTGTTCCGTCGCATGTTTTACAGCTAATTTGTTTATTTACTTTGATTTTTTTCTCTGTACCGTTGGCAATTTCCTCAAGAGTGAGTTTTACTTTGATGCGCAGGTTAGTTCCCTTAGCTACACGTCGGCCGCCACGTGACTGTTGACCTCCGCCTCCAAAGAAACTCTCGAAAGGACTGCCACCACCACCAAAAATATCCCCAAACTGACTGAAGATATCTTCCATGTTCATGCCGCCACCGCCATATCCACCACTAGAAGCTCCGCCAACACCAGCATGACCGTAATGGTCATAACGTTGTTTCTTTTCCGGATTACTTAAAACTTCATAGGCCTCTGCAGCTTCCTTAAAGTTATCTTCGGCAGCTTTATCCCCAGGGTTTTTATCAGGGTGAAATTTGATGGCTAGTTTGCGATAAGCCTTTTTTATTTCTTCAGCAGATGCGCTTTTGGTTACACCAAGTACATCATAAAAATCTCTCTTACTCATAATATTAACTACCCACTACAACTTTAGCAAAGCGAATCACTTTATCATTTAAAGTGTAGCCTTTCTCTAATTCATCAATTACTTTTCCTTTTAACTCCTCATTTGGTGCAGGTATTTTGGTAATAGCCTCATGGTTATCGGTATCAAAAACATTGTTGATGCTTTCAATTTCTTTTAAACCTTTCTGAGCTAAAATACTTTTTAGCTTGCTATGAACTAAAGCAACACCTTCGCGAATTGGATTTATATCAGTAGCAGTTTCTATAGCCTTGGTGGCACGATCAAAATCGTCTAAAACAGGTAAAAGTGAAACTATTACATCTTTTCCGGCAGTTTGTAAAAGTTCGCTGCGTTCTTTTTGAGTACGACGTTTGAAATTGTCAAACTCTGCAAACAAGCGTAGATATTTGTCGTTTAAAGCTGCATTTTCTTGTTGTAATTTTTCTTCCGCAGAAAGCTCTGGCACAACTTCGGTTTCAGTAACTGGATTTTCGGAAGTTACTTCTTCAGTATTTATTTGATCTTCGGTATTATTCATCTGCTCTTCAGCGTTATTTTTCACAATTGGATCTGTGTTATCGTTCTTTTTCTTCTTGCTAAACATGGTATAGTAGAATTTTTGATTGTAAACTCAAAAGTTTTGCCAATGAAATATATCAGTCATGGTGTCAGTTTTATTTAAAATAAACTGACGCGAATGACTGAAAAGGAATGTTTTGTCAGATTTTGGCGGTTAAACAATTTGTGCATCTTCATGCACAATACCACCTTCGCATTTGATGATTCTTGACGGGAAAGTTCTTATAATATGATAATCGTGGGTAGCCATAAGTACAGCAGTTCCACTCTGACTAATCTGTTTAAGCAACATTACTATTTCTTCTGATGTGTCAGGATCTAAGTTTCCTGTTGGCTCATCCGCAAGTATTATTTCTGGGTTATTTAATAGCGCACGTGCAATTACAACGCGTTGCTGCTCGCCACCCGAAAGCTCGTGAGGCATTTTTCTGATCTTTGAACGTAAGCCTACCTTTTCAAGAACATCTTTGATGCGTTCTTCAATTAAAGCTTGATCTTTCCACCCTGTAGCTTTTAATACGAATTCAAGATTTTTTTCAATTGTTCTGTCGGTAAGCAGTTGAAAGTCCTGGAACACAATTCCTAATTTTCTGCGTAAATAAGGTACATCTTTAATGGCCAGGTTCTTTAAATCGAAACCGGCAATTTGTCCGTCGCCATTACCGATATGAAGATCTCCGTAAATGATTTTAAGCAAACTGCTTTTGCCGGAACCGGTTTGACCAATTAAAAAAACGAACTCTCCTTTATCAACATTTAAATTTACATCTGATAAAACCAGATGTTTTTGTTGAAATACATCTACATTTTTTAGATTTATAACTGCGTTTCCTGTCATTTTTAAATATCTATTTTAGCAATTTGTCCAAAAGGCAAATCATTTACAAAATTCATAATGTAAGGCAATTTATCACCTAAGCCCAATTTTTCAAGCGATTTATCAGGCCTGTCTACCCTAAAGTAGGCCAATAAGGTAAATTTATCATCCCTTAATTGTACGTAATCAGGGATCTTGGCAATGCCTTTTACTTTAATAACATACATCAGGTCAAAAATAGTATTTCAAATTGAGAAATAAGGCATGTGATGTATTTATCTAATCAGGGTAAGCGATCCGGTAACAGGTTTCATGCCATTTTTCAGATCAATGATGTAATAATAGACGCCAACGGGAACATCTTCATTTCTGTACTTCCCATCCCATGGCTTTTCATAGCCGGTACTTTCAAAGATGAGGGTGCCATAACGATTCATGACTTTTACCACAGGAACATCTAGAGCGTCTATGGCGGTGATATTCCACACATCATTTATATTGTCTCCGTTGGGACTAAAAGCATTTGGGACAATAAGCCCGTTGTAGACCTTCACAAATACCGTATCCAGAGCGGTTACACAGCCCAGAGTTGATTCTGCATACAGGATATAGTCTGTATCCTCTTTAGGAGATACCCTGGGGGTAAGAGAATTTTCATCATCAATATCAGTGTTTGGGGTCCAGAAATACCTTATTCCATCACCGGATACCTTTCCGTTTAGTTTGACATCGTATCCGCGTAATATTTTTTTATCGGGACCAGCATCAGCAGTTGGTACTTTGTTGACAATTACATTTACCTGGGCCTCTCTGTAACACGTACCACTTTTTACTTGAACTGTATATAATGTAGTTACAGATGGAGAAGCTATTGGATTTGCAATATTGGGATCTGAAAGCCCAATTGTTGGCGACCAGGTGTAAGTTGTGCCTCCTGAAACATTCAATTGTACACTTGTTCCCTCGCAAATCTGGGGCGCTGGATTATTTACCACTGGTACGGGTGGCGGAATAACGTTAACATTTATTACTGAAGTAACCTCACATCCCAGACTTTTTACAGTAAGAGTATATGTGCCAGACATGTCAACGGTTGCATTTGGGATTTCTGGCGATTTATCTGTTGAAAATGCTGTGCCGTCAGGCCTTCGCCATATATATGTACCTTCATTATCTATATGTAACATAATCGCGTCTCCTACACATACAGGCCCATTACTTATGGGATTTACTACCGGTGGAGGATTAACCCTGATTGTTATAGTTTGGGAAGCTGTACGACAACCCGGCGAATTAAAGTTCCCAAGTTCAGCTGCAGTTAGCCTGTAATTGTACAGTCCGGGGATTGCATTAGAAAATGGCGCATCATAACTGGAGGGATTTGTAGCCCCTGGAATATCAGTCCAGCTACCCCCATTGTCTTTTTGCCATTGGTATTGGAGGGTTCCGGAACCTACTATCTGAGCCGATAGTTTTAAGGTAGTGGTTGTCCCTTCACAAATGTCTTGAACTCGGTTAAAACTGGTGCCTATTCCTGCTTTGATATCTGGTCCGCAAGCTCTAAATGTGATGTCATCTATCACAATGTCATTCCCGCCGGCATCATTTGCATTAAAGACGTTATTGATCATTCTGATCTTCACCCGTGTTGATGTTGTGGTTTGAAAGATGAAGCCATATTGCCTCCAATTACGGTCCTGATCAGGAATGTCACCCGTGTTGTAACTACCTAGTTCTACATCATTCATGTCTAACACTACGAATGTGATATTCGGCTTTAAGCCAGAGTAGTCAAGCATATTCAGGAGCCATGCTGCAAATTCGTATTTGGTGTTTGGACAAAGATTAATTTGTACATCTGATTCATAAAAAACTCCCGGATTGCGGTCTGCATTCACAACCATCATATAGCCGTCTACATCATCAGGGGTATGGTTGGTTACTGCATACCAGTTCCTGTTCATCCCTATAGTTGTTTTTGAGACAGTATAAGTGCCATCCCGTACATTTCTGTCGTTTACATAACTGTAACTGCTAAAACCAGGATCGGGGCCTGCATCCGCGCTCCCTCTTCCAAAATCTATGTTGACCACAGGATCTCCTAATGAACCAGTGCATACCTGTGCCATCACCTTTGCAGCATTAAAGGTTAAAATCAAAAATAACGCGGTAAGTTTTGTATATCCCCAGGTCAATACAGTGATTTAAGCTAATACAATATACTGCTTATTCTCTGTATTTTAAATAATCTTGTTACCTCTAATGGGGTCATCGGAATCTTGATTCTGCCATTTACTTTAATGACATACAAAACAAGTTTTAATAGCTAAAATTCATGTTTTATTTAAATGCCTTATTATTAGTTGTTTGAGGTGTTTTTTTAAAGAAAGGACAAGAGGACGGGCTTATTACTAAAAACCCCCTTAAATGCCTTCAGGTAACATTTTTTATTTAAAGCAACCGTTTGTGTTGAATTATTGATATATCTAACTTATTTGATTTTTTCATCATTTCTTTATGTAATGAATTACGAACATTAATGTCTTTATGGTTAAAATATTTCCAATATTGTTTAAGACTTATACCCTGATACGAGGACTGATAACAAACTAATTTGGTTAATGCAAACGGTTGCGTTGTTAAAGATTGTTAAATGACATTTCAATAACACTAGATTAGACCTATCAACTAAAACAGCAATAATATTTTTAACGCATAAAAGCTTGAGAATTAAATATTAACCATTTTCTAACCATTAACCAGGATTTGATTTAGGGTGTCAATCCAGAACAACAAATAACCACATATAATTTTAAACGAGGGAATTAGGTAAACCTCAATTAGCTAGTTATAATAAATATAGCCGGGGATTCCTATGCTTTAATTGTATTAATCAACTTACTTAAACCAACAACTAACTAACCCATGAAAAATCAAGTAACCTAATTGTAATTGGTGAATACGGCTATCCAGGAATAGCCTAGCACTGACCAGATTGAAAGAAAATCGCTCTTTATTGAATTCAACTATTTGATTTTAAACTAAAAAAATGTTTATGAATAATTTTTACAAGAAGCAACTCTTTACCGGCCTGTTGCTACTGTTTTCTGTAATTGCATTCGCACAAAAAAAGATTACCGGAACAGTTAAAGGATCAGATGACGGTGGTCCTCTTCCGGGAGTGTCTGTTACATTAAAAGGTACCTCTAAAGGAGTTAGTACAGATGGAAATGGAAAATATACAATTGATGCCCCTGCTGAGGGGGTGCTTCATTTTTCATATATAGGATACAATGCTAAGGATGTAAATATTGCCGGGCAAAGTGAAGTCAATGTTCAATTGAACCCTTCAGCAAATGCACTTAAAGATGTAGTAGTTATTGGATACCAGGAAGTATCAAGGAAAAAAACTACTGCAGCGGTATCTACTGTAAAGGCAAAAGACATAGAGAATTTACCATCTCCAACCTTTGATAAACTATTGCAAGGTAGGGTAGCCGGCCTAAATGTTCAGGCTTTCTCTGGTGAGCCAGGTGGTACACCAACATTTGTTGTACGTGGTAATTCATCAATCGGAAGGGCAGTAAATGCAGCACGCGCATTAAGCAGCCCATTATTTGTGATAGATGGAATTCCTATTTCGAGTGAGGATGTTACTTCATTTGGAGATTTGACAGGAACTAACTTCATTGCAGGAATAAATCCTAATGATATAGAATCCATTGATGTTTTAAAAGATGCAGCAGCCGCATCAATTTATGGATCAAGAGGTGCAAACGGAGTAGTAGTAGTTAAAACTAAGCGTGGTAAGTCTGGTAAACCTGAAATTAATGTAAGTGCATATACCGGTGTTTCTAAGCAAGGCGAAATGCAGGAGTATATTACAGGAGCGCAGGAACGTAGGTATAAGATGGATTATTTGAATAAATATGCCAGCCATGAGCAACAGGGTTTATATCCAATGATACTAACCGATAGTTTAAATCCTGCATTTAATAATGCAAACGACTGGCAGGGAATATTTTATCGCACAGGTATCAT
>NZ_CAMLHF010000096.1 GCF_946479715.1 uncultured Pedobacter sp.
TAAATCTTTTCTTCCAGTGGTTCAATAAAATGAGTTAATACTTCCGTATTACACGGAACTTTTAAGCTATTGTATGAACGAACACTCTCATCAAGCAGCTTAATCTGCTCCTCTCCGCTAAAGTTGGCCACTTTTAAAAGCCACTCAGGCAAAATACCGATCTCAGTTATAGGCGTAGAAAATGTATCTCCACTAAGAAAGCAGTTTTTATACTTAAAATCGAAGTTTTTGAACGGTTGATATATTGTGCTATTCATACAAGGCGCAATATTAGGCATATTATTTTTACATTAGCAGCAGCTCCTATTTTTTTAACTTTGATATTACTTAAAGCTTTTTTAGCTCATGCAGGTAAACGCAAAACCATATCAGCTGGAATTAAAACATCCATTCTCTATCGCTAAATTCTCAAGAACAAGCACTCCGGTGATGCTGATAAAGCTTACGTACGAAGGAATTGATGGATATGGAGAAGCATCAATGGTTCCTTACATTGGCGAAAGTGCAGAAAGTGCAACTGCCTTTTTAAACAAAGTGGATTGGAAAAGATTCACCTATCCTTTTAATTTCAGTGAAATTATAGAATACCTTGATGACATTGAAAGTGGTCACCCTGCTATAAAAGCAGCTATAGATATTGCCTTGAATGACATAAATGGTAAGATTTTAAACAAACCATGTTATGAAATCTACGGTGCGGATCCGCTAAAAATGCCGCTAACGTCTTATACCATTGGGATAGATACCCCAGAAGTTTTAAGAGAAAAAGTTGCTGATGCCGAAGGCTTTAAAGTGCTAAAAATAAAACTGGGCAGAGACAACGACAAAGAGCTTATCAACACCATTAGAAGTGTAAGTAATTTACCCTTGTACATTGACGCTAATCAGGGTTGGAAAGACAAAGCTGAAGCTATAGATATGATTTATTGGTTGCATGACAAGGGGGCTTTGCTGATAGAACAGCCGATGGATAAAACTAACCTGGATGGAAATGCATGGCTAACGGGTAGAAGTCCTATCCCAATACTGGCAGACGAAGCAGTACAACGTTTATCAGACATGGATGAACTAAAAGGCGCTTATCATGGCATAAACATAAAACTGATGAAAAGTGCCGGCATGTACGAGGCCCATCAAATGATCCTTAAGGCACGTTCTTTTGGAATGAAAATCCTGATTGGTTGCATGAGCGAAACATCTTGCGCCACGCAGGCAGGAATTGCCCTTGCTCCTTTATGCGACTGGGCAGATCTGGATGGCCCCTGGCTAACCAAAAACAATCCTTTTAAAGCTCCGGAAATGATAGCTGGTAAATATTTATTAAAATACCTTCCAGGTCTTGGCCTGGAAGGTATTCCTGAAGATCTTTTTATTACTTCTTAAGGTTACTTCTCATCTCTTTTATGAGCTGAAGCTTTTGATATAGAAAAAACCCTGCAGTAACCACAAAAAGGGCTACGAATAGGTATTTCTCATTTTTAAAAGCCCAAAATATCCCATAACCCGACAGGATAACCCCCAGATTATAAAAAACGTTTAAAGCGATTTTCTTACCCATATCCTAGTAAACAGGCATATCAGGATCAAACGCCTCTTGCCATGCCAAAATACCTCCTTTAAGGTTATACAAATTGGTTAAACCAAGTTGCTGCTCCAATTGCATTACAGCCGCAGCACTTCTTTTACCACTTCTGCACTGCATAATTACTGGTTTATCAGTAGCTACTTTATCTGCTTCAATTAAAATACCTCCCAAAGGGATATTCAACCCGTTAAGGTTTGATGTTTCATACTCAAATGGCTCCCTAACATCGATCAATTGAAAATCTTCGTTATTATCAATCTTTGCTTTAAGCTCCTCAACCGTTATTTCCTTAATCATATTATTTCGATTTTTTCAAACTTAGATAAAGTTACGCAAGTATCCATAATTGTGGCGGGAAACATTACAAAAAAGTGAATAACTGTAACAACTAAGTGTGTCAGGCGTTTAATAGTAAGTCTTTGCTAACTTTGGTTTTAACATCATGAATTCAATATCGCGTTTCTTTTGGTTTTGTTCAGGAGTACACATTGCTACCCTGGAAAAACATCCTACGGAGCACAATAAATATGTGGGCATCGGAGCCACCATTTTCTTTACCGGATTGTTTGCCGCACTTTCTGGTGGATATGCAATGTATTTTGTTTTTAAAGGAGATTCAACGGCACTCCCTTTTGCCTTTCTTTTCGGGTTAATATGGGGGCTCGCTATTTTCAATATGGATCGTTATATCGTATCCAGCATCAACAAAAGTGCCTCCACCGGCAAACAGCTATTACAGGCAACTCCACGTATTTTATTGGCCATCATGATCGGGATTGTTATATCCCGTCCACTGGAATTAAAAATATTCGACAAGGAGATCAAAGAACGTTTAAAGGTCACTTATTTAAACAATCAGCGCTCTAAAATCGACACGTTAAACATTGCCTTTGGCAACAAGTATAAAATTGAACTGGCTAAACTCAAAGAAACTAAGGCTCAGCGCGACTCTATGGAGAGTGCAATAAAGACAGACCGACAAAAGCTAAACTTCGAAATTTTTGGAAACAAAACAACCGAAACTTCCGGAATTATGGGCTATGGGCCATACGCCAAAAGAAAAGAAGCCGAATTGAAGCAGCGCGAACAAGACCTGGACACCCTATCGGCAGGAGTTAGAAAACTTGAGGATTTTGTAGATGGCCGAAAGCAGTTTGATGGCCTGATGAGTGAGAAACTATATACCAGCAAACAACTGGATAGCTTAACCAGTATTGCAGGCTTTGCCGACCGGAACTCTGCTTTAGGTCAGTTAAGTATTAGTCCTAATGGTAAAAAAGATGTAAATACTTCACTCGCGATAACGTTTATTGGCTTGTTATTTATTTTCTTTGAATGCTTACCTGTTTTTGTTAAATTGATGAGCAGCAGAGGACCATATGACAGATCTGTTGAAAATATAGAAACTGCCCAGATATATGAATCTGATAAAGACAAAGACTATGAGATAACTGTTATCGATGGCGTTCACGACACACGTGTTTCAACAGAGATAAACAGAAGAAAAAATGCATTGAATACTAACTAACATATATGAGAAAAGCTCTTTACTTCTTTTTTGTGCTTCTAACTGCACAACAAGCAAATGCACAGGACATCAATAAAATAATTACAAAAGATTATGTTGACAGACTAATCAAAACCCTTAGCAGTGATGACATGCAGGGCAGGGGAACATTTACACCCGGCATAGACAAAGCTGCAACTTTTATAGAATCTGAGTTTAAAAGTATCGGACTAAAACCTCTCGTAGGAGAAAATGGTTATCGCCAATCCTTCTTCAAATATCAATTGAAACCTGAGGTCAACTCTGTTACAATTGATGGGGCAACCATTGATCCGGCAAACATATTGGTATTTGGAAATACCTCAGAAACCCTATCTTTTGATAACACCAACAGCGATGGATGGATAAAACTTGACCCCTCTAAACCTTTTATGGATCAGTTCAGACCAATTAGCAGAAGCGGGAAGAAACAGTTGATATTGGTTGATGCAAAATTTGCAGATGCCTTTAACAGGATCAAAGGGTACCTTGAGAAGGGTAGCATATTGGACGAAAAAGATGTAAATGCCAAGTCAACTGCTCTTGTTTTTGTCCTTGATAAGGACACCGTAGCAAGCGATTTTAAAGTAGACTTGAAAAACTCTTTCGCAAAAATGCCTCTATTCAATGTTGCAGGTATGATTCCTGGCAAGTCAAAGGCCAAAGAATTAGTAATCTTTTCGGGTCATTATGATCACCTTGGTATTATTAAAGCTGATGGACAAGACAGTATTGCAAACGGTGCAGATGATGATGCATCGGGCACAACAGCAATGATCGCTTTAGCCAAGTACTACAAAAAGTTAAACAATAATGAGCGCACCTTAATATTTGTTGCCTTTACAGCAGAAGAGATTGGAGGTTTCGGTGCCAGACATTTTTCGGAAAAATTAAATCCGGATGATGTCGTAGCCATGTTTAATATAGAAATGATTGGTAAAGACAGTAAGTTTGGTAAAAACACGGCCTTTATAACAGGCTATGATAAATCAGATTTTGGCCAGATCTTACAGAAAAACTTAAAAGGAACAGAGTTCACTTTTCACCCCGATCCTTATCCACAACAAAACCTGTTCTATAGAAGCGACAATGCAACATTAGCTGCTCTTGGTGTTCCGGCACATACGATAAGCACGGATCAAATAGATACAGATAAGTTTTATCACACCGTAAAAGACGAATACAGCACCCTTGATTCAGATAATATATTGTCGACCATTAAAGGTATTGCCAAGAGTGCAATAAGCATTATAAAAGGTATTGATACGCCAACAAGAATTCCTAAACTGGAAAATAACTAAGCCTATAAGATGGGTTTTTCCATCACATAGTCATCCATAACGAAACCGTTTCCGATATCAAGGACAACGGTTTCTTTTATTATAAAGCCTGCTCTTTCATAAAAATCTTTGGCCTTATTGTTCTTATTAACATTTAACTGAAGGGATTTACCCCCCGCTCTTTTTACCAGGTTAAAAACTTCGTTTATCAATAGCTTACCTACACCTCTCCCGTGCGTTTGGGGCAAAACATACAATTTATGTAATTTATAGGAATGGTTTTCAGGCGCTATAACCGAAAAACCTGCAAAACCCAGGTCTTCATTATCTTCCTCAGCTATCAAAAAAGTATGCCCCTTCTCTAATTGCGAAAGCAACTCTCCACGGTTATACATTTTCTCTAACATATAGTCAATCTGCTCAGTTGAAAGGTATTCGGCATACGTAATTCGCCATGTCCTATCTGCCAGATCCTGAATAGTAGCAATATCCTCTTCTTTTCCTTTTCTTAAAATTATCATAAAAGCTGCTTTATCTAATTATAATACCTCACTAATAAACAGATAGGGTACATTGAATATGAACTCTACAAACCCATCATTTATTACCTCAAAAGCATTATTTTCTGTTTGCTTTAAATTACTTGTTTCAAAATAAGAGACAACTTCAATATTAAAAATACTGCCTTTAGGTTTCCATACTTTAAATCCAGATTTAATCGCATATGATTTTTCGGTTTCAGTAAACACCACAATGTTTATCGCATCAATATAACTTCCCAGTTCCCTTAAGTCGCTTTTTGAATCAATAACATTTACTGCAGGATATTTTTCTGCTATCAAATAGTCTAAAACAGCATCTAACTCTTCTGATTTAGCATGAATTACTTTGGTATTTTCCTGAAAATCCTGATCATTTGAATTGACCACGATATCCACTTTTAATCCAAGACTGATAACCTTCTCATAAACCGCAGCACTAACTATTAAAGTTGGGCTCCATTCCAGCAACTGACCTAAATATTCTTCATTAAAGCCCCCTAAATAGTGGATATATAGTGCCGGCTCTTGTTTTTCCCGAATGATATGATGTGATGACATACAGCAAATATATCCTAATATTCTTTTTTATTTTAGTATCAGATCAAAGACATGCTTTTCATCCAGAAAATACATCGTCCAAACCATTCATCAAAAGAAGGAGCAGTTAAAAAACCATGCTCTCCTTTTGCGTAAATATGCAATTCTCCTGATACCTTGTTTTCTTTAAGAGCCCTGTAAAACTCAACACTATTAGCTACAGGAACAACCTGATCAGCATCCGAATGAATTAGAATCGTTGGCGGCGTTTCTGCTGTTACCTGCAACTCATTAGAGTAAAGTTTTATCTTTTCTTCTGTTGGAGAGGGGCCAAGAAGATTGTCTCTGGATCCAATATGGCCAATCTTGTCAGTAAAAGAAATCACCGGATTTATAAGCAGCATAAAATCTGGCTTAACACTAATTCCCTCCCCATTTTCTATAACCGGGGTGTTAAAATGTGTTCCGGCAGTTGAGGCAAGATGGCCCCCGGCAGAAAAACCCAGAATACCTATCTTTTTGGGATCGATGCTCCACTCTTTAGCCCTCTGCCTCACTATCTTAATTGCCTGTTGGGCATCTTGCAGCGGCCCGATGGACTTGTCCAACATTGTTTTATCGTTCGGCAGCCTATACTTTAATACAAAAGCTGTTACCCCCATTTTTGCAAACGCTCTTGCTGCATCACTACCTTCTCTTTTTGTAAGCAATACATGATAGCCACCACCCGGACAAATGATAACTGCTGTTCCATTTGCCAAGCCTTTTGGAGGCAGATAAACAGAAAGAGTAGGAACAGATACGTTAGAAGTAAGGCTATCTACATCTGAATTAGCAACCCTCTGTTCTTCGTTTGTTACAGATTTAGAATTTGGTACTTTGCCTTGATATAATGGAATTACCTGTTGCGCATTACAGTATGGCATCAAAAAAACCAGCGATAAAAAGACAAAGTACTTTATCATAAAATCCTTATTCGAAATTGATCCAATCTATACTTATCAAATCCCTATTTGGTGGGGTATTCTTTAAAAACACAAAATAAAGATCATGTTTGCCACCCAGGTCTTTTATGGAAGTGCTCAACTCAGTATACTTTTCCCAGTTACCTGTTGAGGTAAAATTAACCGTACTAATTACTTCTCCTTTTGGAGAATCAATATGTACCTCTATAGTTCCACTATGATTTGCTGAAGCATAATAGTAGGTAAGTTTACCAATATTCTTAAGGTCAATATTTTTAAACACGATATAAGACTTATTATGGATGCTACCCACATATCTATCGCTTTTATCGACGTTATTGAAAACATCTGCATCTTCTGCCTGTACTTTTGCCGGACGTAGCACAATCGTTTCCTTTTTTGTTAAAGGAGTTATCGCCCCACCTTTGTCAGTATACGACGCAGAGAAAATGTATCTACCCTGATCTTTATTAGCTAAATGCTGTTTTAAAGCAACTGCTCCTTGTTGCGGCAATGCAGCATTAGTTTTTTTGGCATTTAAGCTTAAAATATATTTAACAATCTCAGTTGCATCATCATTAGAAATCTGAGGGTGTGCGCTCATTGCATGTTCTCCCCAAACACCGCCACCTCCAACAATGATCTTCTTAGCTAAGCGAATTACAGCATCTTTATTACCGGTATAACGTTGTGCAACCTGCATAAATGAAGGACCCACTGATTTACCATTTATCTGGTGGCAGGCTTTACAGTCGCTTTTAGCAACTAAAGATTTACCAAAATTATATGTTGGTGTAATCTCCTGATGACCTACCAATGCCTGGTTACTTTCTACCTTTGCAATAAAATCAAGGTTCACCTTTACTTTTTTTGCATCTATAACCTTATCCTCGTTATCCTTCACATCAACTTTATAATTAAAGTTAGAAGCCTTAGGGAAGAAGAAAGAAGTATTACTGGTTGTATTTATTACTACCTGAGGCATCGTATTACCTACCTTAATCACAACCGTATCCAACCCGCTTTTGCCCGCTGCATCAGTTACTTTTAAAATAGCATTGTATATGCCATTTTTTTGAAATGTATAGTTAACGTTTTGTTCTGTTGATGCGATCTTGTTTCCTTCAAAACTCCACTCGTACGACAGCTTATCATCATCGTCATTATCATAACTCTTCGAGGTAAAAGCAACTTTGTATGGAGCAATTCCAATAGTATCTTTTGTTTCAATTTTAGCAAACGGAGCACGATTTCCACCATTATAATCAATACGAACCAAACGCGCATCAACGTTATCTATCCCATATACAGATCCGTATTCCAACATATAAAATGACCCTTCCGGCCCAACCTCTATATCAATTGGACGTCTAAAATCGCCATTAGTTTCCATAAAAGGCTCCATGCGTACATAGTTTTGATTCTCATCCAGACGAACTGCAAATACCCAGTTTCTCATCCAATCGTACATAAAAAGTGCTTTATCATAATATTCAGGAAACTTAGTATCAGATTTAAGCGCTGCATTATAATGATATACAGGCCCGCCCATAGCACACCTTCCGCCTTGTCCCAAAGCAGGGAATTCTTCTGATCTGTTATAAGGATACCACACCATAGCTTTTTGAGCCGGTGGCAATATTTGAGCACCAGTACTATATGGAGAGTTGTTTGCAGGACCGTTTACATCAAAGAAATCCCCTACTTTTTTGGTTGCAAAATCATACTCTTTATAAGCTTTATTGTCTCCAACAAAATATGGCCAGCCATAATTTCCAGCTTTTTTTGCCTGATTAAATTCGTCGTACCCACGTGGGCCCTGTAACCCATCAGTACCAGAATCTGGCCCAACCTCTCCCCAATAGACGATAGAAGTTTCAGGATCTACTGACATTCTATAAGGGTTACGACAACCCATTACATAAATTTCAGGACGTGTTTTTGGGGTTCCTTTAGCAAATAAATTTCCTTCAGGAATAGTGTAACTCCCATCTGCCTCAGGATGAATCCGCAGGATCTTGCCACGCAAGTCGTTTGTATTTCCGGCTGATCTTTCTGCATCAAACGTTAAGCGATTATCCCTTCTATCAATAGGAGCAAAACCATCCGATTCAAAGGGCACGGTATTATCCCCCGTTGAAATATATAGATTCTTGTACTTATCCCAGGCTAAAGAACCACCTGTATGGGCACTTACTTCAAGATCAATTGGAACTTCTATAATCACCTGCTCAGATTTAAGGTCAAGCTCATTTTCCGTACTAATTTTAAAGCGAGAAATATGTTGTTTGTACTTATCTCCCGTAGAAGCAGTGTAAAAGAAATACAAATAGTTATTTGTTGCAAAATCAGGATCAATAGTCATCCCCAACAAACCATTAAGGTATTTATCTACAGCTTTCACAGGAAATTTGTAAACCAATGTAGTTTTACCATCGGCAGGATTGTATACGTAAAAATTACCGGCACGCTCAATAAAAAACACCCTGCCGTCAGGAGCTACAGATAATTCCATAGGCTCATTTAAATCATTAGATAAAACTGTTTTAGTAAAACGGTTATCCTCTGGCTTTTTAACTGCGTATGCTTTTGAATAATCCAATGTTACATTGGTACCAATGGCATACTTAATACCCCCAAGGAGGTGGCTTAAAAATAACGGTTCGCTAAAGCTTTCGTCGGTATGTCCTCCGCCTGTATAAAAAGCACGACCACCATCAAATTCATGGTACCAGGCAATAGGATGGTTCTCTCCATTTTCTCCTCCTTCATAGCTATCTTCATCTAATTTAGCCAGAACCTTTATATCTTCCTGTATGCTTTTATAGTTATACCACTCATCAGTACGATCCCACCTTTTCGGCAGGCCTTTAGTAGATATATGGGTGGTGTCAATCACATCAATAGTTGCCTTACGCACATTAGGATTACCCGGATGGCTTTTAAAATAAGCACCAACAAGCTTATTATACCAAGGCCAATCGTATTCAGTATCTGCAGCAGCGTGAACTCCGGCGTAACCACCACCGGATTGAATATACCTTTCAAAAGCCACCTGCTCATCGGCATTTAATACATTCATAGTGGTGCTTAAAAAGATTACAGCACTATAGTTTTTTAAACTATCCTGAACAAAATAAGCTGAATTCTTAGTTGTATCTACAATAAAATTATTTTCCTTACCCAGCTTTTGTATAGCGGCAATACCGGCTGGAATAGAAGAGTGATAAAAGCCCTTGGTTTTTGAAAACACCAGAATACGGGCGGGTTTTGCAGGTATAGAAACACTAGAAACAGGAGTAGCAGGTGTTTTAGGCGCTACCGTTTTGCAGGCATAAAATACAACAGAAGTGCAAACTGTTGAGAATACAGCAAGGTAAATTTTAAAGTATTTAGTTTTAAGCATAAAAATATTGGGTTAATGTGGCTCCCGGCCAAAAGAATTTAAAGTAAGATCACGAATCAATTTGCCTTGAATATTGGCAGGCATTTAGGGGTTAGCTACTCACAATCACTTGGTTTAGGTCTGTATTAAAGTTCATTTTGAAGTAAACTTAGCAATTATAATGAAAAAGACCTCAATAAAGCGAACATATGCAAACAAACGCACTGGCAGCTAAACAATTAGATAAAATATTCATCAGAATTTAACATACTAATTCTTATATATTTATTACATTCGGAAACATTTAAATATAATCCTATGCTGAAAAAATCTGTACTAGCAGGCATGGCATTTTTAATGCTCTCTTGTGGTAATCAAAAAAAAGAAGAAAGTGATTCAGGGACTGGCAGTGTTATCGACAAAGTCAGTAATCTGAATAAGGTGGCTCAATCCGCGGATAAAATGGAGGAGATGACCGCGGAACTAAAAAAACTAACACCCTTAACCAATGAGCAGCTGAAAGCTGCAGTACCAGAAACACTCGACGGGGTGAAAAGAAAAAGCTTTAGTGCTGGCGGTTATGCTGTAAGTGGCCTGAGCACCATTGAAGCTGAATATGGCGACGACATTAAATACGTAAAAGTTGGCATCATTGATGGCGCAGGAGAATCTGGAAGTGCTATTATTTCTTTAATGGCCATGACACTAAGTATGGACAGAGAATCAGAATCTAATGGGACTGTATCTAAAACGGTAGACTTTAATGGCGTTCGCTCTATAACAGAGGAAACCAAATCTGAAAGCTCAATTAGCTCATCCATCAAATTCCTTTATAAAGACAGATATTCTGTAAGCTTGGATGGAACAGGATACAGTCTTCAGGAATTAGAGTCATTTTTGAAAAGCGTAAAACTTAACGAATTAAAGTAATTCGATTTACAATAATGATCATAAAAAAACCTTAGATGAAAATCTAAGGTTTTTTTATGATCATTATGTTTCTCACGCGTTATAAACATAGAACTTCTTATCCCTTATAGGCTGTCCTTTAATCTCTAAGTATTCTCCCTTTTTATCTCTGGTATGCTTTAATACGAACGGCTCATCACTTGCTTTGCAGGCTTCAAAAGCTAGTTTTAGTCGATCTATGTGTGTATCGGCACCAACTTTCCATTTTTTATCTAAATACCAAAAATAAGCGGAAAAATTTCTTGTACTCCCTAACATTTTTCCATCTAACCTAATATGAGTTGGGTTTAATTCTTTGTAAGGAAGAACTGCTTGAATATAAAACTCACTAAAATTCTTGTATTCAGGAATAACGTTTATTGCGCTCATAATTAATTTTTGCGCAATTTACATCATTTCTATTCTGGTGACAATTTTTTTGGGCTAATAATCTTGTGCTTTTTATCTAATTTAAGGCTTGTAATAAAAACTAAAAACCTGATATCTTTAATATATTAATCTTCAACCAAATTACTGTAATGAAAATATTCAACGCCCTCCTTATAATCCTTTCATTCCCCTCTTTACTATCGGCACAACAGACATCTTGTAACTGTTTGGACAACTTAAATGAAACCATTGTTAAAACTGAAATCAACTATGCCGGCTTCCCCACTAAGGTGAATGCAAAGACAAAACCTGATTATGATAATCTAATAACCAATCTGCGTGCAAAAGCAGGAAATAAAAGCAATACAAAAAGCTGTTTCTACCTCATAAAAGACTATATAAGATTTTTTAAGGACAAACATTTCTCATTGACCTACCTGAATAAAAATGATTACGACAATGAGACAGGAGAGATTGATGAATCTTATTTCAAAACCCTGAAACCTGGCAATAGTGTTGAAGGCGTATGGGCTAATCCAGACAGCTCAATCACCCTAGGGATAAAGAAATTCCCAGGCAACGAATACAAGGCCATTATCCTTAAAGCAAAGGATGAAAAGCTTCCAAAAGGTTTGGTTTATTTTACGCTAAAGCCCCACAAAAAGGGTTATCTGTTACAACAATACAATGTGTTCAACAGCATAGATTTTTATGCCCAGCAAAGAGGCGGCTTACTGCAATTGTGGAATTTTTCACTTTTTGGAAGGATTTCACCAAAAGAAATGACCGCTAGCGAAAAAACGGAGTTAAACACATGGAAGAATAATAACAATGGATTAGATTTTAATCAGCTAGATAAAGAAACCAGCTATATCAAAATTCCAACCTTCTTTAACAACGACAGTAAGATCCAGAAATTAGTTGCAACAAACGACAAAGCGATTAGAAATAGTAAGTACCTGATCATCGATCTCCGTGGAAATGGAGGTGGTAATTCCGGCTGGAGTTTTCTATTGCCCTATGTAATGACCAATCCTATTAAACAGGACGACCCCTTACTCCGCATATCGAAAGACAATGTTCAGATTAAAAGATCAGAGCTTGAATATCTTGTAAAAAATCCTTTGCCCGAGGATGCAAAGAAATATTATCCCGATGAATATATAAGCATACTTAAAAAAATTTATGAAGAGCTTCCGGCCGCTAAAAGCACCTTTTATGAGGTTCCTGGATTAACTATTCCAATTGATTCTGTTCTCAGCAGTCCCTCCAGAGTAGCACTAATAACCGATGAACTTTGCGGAAGTTCTACAGAATACTTTTTTCAATTGATGAAACAAAGCAAAAAGACCACAAGATACGGTTCAAATAGCGTAGGAATGATGGATTATGAGGGCCCATCTTCAACAACCCCACTTCCATGTAAAGAGCTTATTCTAATGATGCCCGTTTCAAAATCGAGTTGGACCGATAAAGATCCAATTGATGAGGTTGGCTTTAGTCCTGATGTCAAGCTTAAAATACCAGGAAAGCAATGGATAGAATACATCGTTAAGGATCTTAAGAAAAAGGGTAGTGAGTTCATTCATTGAGTAAGTTTCCTTATTCATCACATTTTTACCGTTGTTCATCACATTTTAATAAATCAGTTCATGTAAAGGTTATTATTGTGTGATAGAAAATGATCCGGTATGAAAAAAAATATTGCCCTATTCTGCTTAATGTTTGCTGCTGTACAGGCTTCGGCCCAGTTTAACCTCCGGGGACAGATCATAAATTACTCTGGCAAAGAAGACTTAGTTGTCAACACCCCATTGGTTTATGGCTTTCATAAAGAGAACTCTATATCCATTCCTATAGCCAAAAACGGCACATTCAATATCACCCTACCCACTAAAGCACAAAATTTTGTCAGTTTGATCTTTCAAAGGCAGTTTTATCTGCTTCTGATCACCAAGAATAAAACCTTAACAGCTAGTATAAATGAAAATGATAAAAAACTTGAGCTCTTATCAGGTACAGCTTTGTCGGAAAACAAGCTTCTGCAAAAAATCAATATAATGGAAAATCCTGTTTTTATGGAAGAGCAGGCCAGGCATTTTTATGAGGGTCTTAGCTTTTCCGAATTGAATACCAGGCTGATCCAACCTTATTTTGCAAAACGAAATGAAAAAATAAACATCGTAACCACTTCAAAAATTTCATTGAAGAACAAAAAGCTGATCACATCAGAAGTAAAGTCTGTTGCTTACAATTATCTAAACGATTTTGCCAGAACACAGCTCAACAATAAGTCTACCATAGACAGCATGATTATTAATATTTTTGATAATAGTATCATTAAACCTGAAGTTCTTCCTGCTGGCCCTCAGTATTATTCCTTTGCCGACAACTATCTACGCTACCTGGAAACCAAAGCCTTTTTAAAGATTAAGAAAGATAGCATCAAACCTACGGAGCCAATCCCGTACTATGGGATCAGTTTAGATAGTGCCAATGTCGTAGTAAAAAAATATGGAAAGCCATATTGGAGGTGGGTGGGCAGCACCAAGAACTTTCCTGAACCGGTTACCGAACAGTATACATATCAGCAGATTATAAACTTATACTATGATAAAGATCTAAGGCAAATAGCAGCCCTTTCAGACGTATTTAAAAAGCAGTTTCCTCTAAGTAGTTTCAATCAGGAGATTAACCAAAAAGTAAATTCATTAAAGAAAATGCTTGCTCAGAACGAATCAAATACAGATATCGTGGTTTTAAAAGATTACAACAAAATACAATCAGTTTATGATGTTGTAGGTAAGTATAAAGGCAAGGTGGTTTATCTTGATGTTTGGGGCACATGGTGCGGCCCCTGTAAAGAAGAGCTTAAATTTATGCCCCAACTCAAATCGGCTTTTACCAATAAGGATGTTATATTTCTTTACCTGGATATGGATGAGGAAGATCGTGATGTCATCTGGAAAGAGTTCATTAAAGTGAATGGATTAACAGGTGTACACTTCCGTAAGAACAGACAAACTATAGCCCCGATATGGAAAGAATTATTGGCAGATAATCAAGATAAAGCTGAATACTACCCCCAGTATTTCATTTTTGATAAAGAGGGAAAGATAGCCGTAAGTAAGGCTTTACGCCCAAGCGACAAAGAAGCGCTTTATCAGCAAATCAATTCTGTATTGGCTCGTTAAACTTCAAAGATTGGTCGAATAGCTTTTGTCATTAGGCTTTCTTTTTGAGGATTTTGTACATTAAATACTCTTATATACTACCGACTAAGTGTACTCGGCTGTAACACTCGCTTACTGCCCATACACCTCAGCTCCGGCTGGGGCAGCGCTAATCAACACGATAGCGATTGTGTTTTTTCCGTGTGTTACTGCAATACAAATTGCATAAATTTGCCATACAGGTTAAATGATTATTCTGTTAAATTTATCATTGTCAATTATATATTGTCAATTGATCATTGGATAGCCTGTTTGCGGCATCAATTACCCCTAAAGCCGGAAGTGTTAGTCGCGCTTCCGGCTTTTTCTTATGCTGTTACAGGGAATCCATGATTAGAGAACTTACTGCATGGACCATCCGGACCTTGGAGCATAGTACTGCAGGCCATACCATAGTAGATCCGGAGTTCCTTCATTATAAGGATTTTCCGCACCTATTTTCACAGCAACGTTTATGATGGGATAAAAAGCCCAATCGGTACCGCCGTCGGCCCTACCAAGCATATTTCTATGCTGCAGGGTCTCTTTGCCATCTACAAAATGCGTAATCCAGTCGGCTTCAATCACACAGGCATAATCGTGAGGTTTAGCATTCAGGTCTACGTTAAGCTCGAAGCCCGGAACACGGTCCAATTCACTCTTCAATCCATTTACCATATCGCGCTGGTTGGAGCCATGCACACCTATGTGTTGTGCCGAACTTGTAGAGCGGGGCGTGTAGCCTGCTCCGTAAGCTCCGTTGAAGCTCTCGAAGAAGTCAATCTCTGGCGGCCATTGGCTAACGCCTGTACTAAGATTGCTTCCTATAGCCCAAAAAGCAGACCATGCTCCACGACGGCTTGGGGTTTGTATTTGAGCTCGATAAACGCCTAGGCGATGCTTCCAGTCTGGAAGGTACGAGGCCTGCAATACAGAAGCCTGAAAAGGAAATATTTTACCGCCAAAGGCAACGGGCTCTTCAAACTTTATCGTATGCAACCGAACAAATGGTCTCCCTTCGCCATCTACCTCTCGTGTCTGGGGGTTCACCGCGTCTTCAGGAAATGCTTCAACATTTGTATACAGGCCGGTCTCACTATTACCGGACTGCGAATAACCATGAGATAGCCGGGAACGCCAGACTGGCTTACCATCAGCATCATAACCACTATCCGACCATTTAATGGCAGCCATATCCAAGTTCATGGTTGGGGTTACCCCGTCTGCATGCAACACAAGAGGATTACGGTGGAAGGGCATTTTATCCGGAAGCTCATTGACTGCGCTTTCCTGGATCTGGAAAATACAAGCAACAGGGCCGGCGGTGCCTTCGCCGGGAAAAGTTATCTTGAATTGATCACCAGGGGTGTGCCTCGGATTAATAATATCAACCGTAATCCAAAGGTCAGCGCTGTCACCAGGACGCCAATATTGATATTTGAAAGGAGTGGATATGTCTCGATTGACATTGAAGCCCTTTGCTCCACCTGTACTCGTATTGACCTGTACATAAGCAGTGCTCATAATCGCACCAGCTAGCGTCAGCCGAACGTGAGCCTTGGTAGCACCGGGAGGGATGCCAATTGGTTCTTCCAACGTGGTGTTTGGATTAAGTTCAACGCCATTGATTGACAAACGTCGATCCGCTATTACAGGTATATCCTCCAACGGAATCTCTGGATTAGGATTCCCAATATACTTGCTACAACTTACCGTTAAACTGATCACAAACATTGTGATGACCAATCCAATATTACGCATACTTTTTTTCATAGCAATAAATATTACAGTTCTTATAAAATGATTATTCTGTTAATTTTTGTCAATTGGCACTTACCAACTAACCATTGGATTAGCTTTTTGCGGCAACATTTCAACTCCGGCCGAAAGCAATTAGCCGCACTTCCGGCTTTTTATGGCTAATCTGGGTAAAGATTCAGATTATCATATCATCCGAGCCTCCTTTCCATTGCGTTCAAATTTAACATTGCTGACCAATTCCAAGTTGTCCAGCAGTTTGTTGCTGTAAAATACGGTAAGGCTTGTTTGATTTTTGATGTTTCGGAATATAGAGGCGAAAGTGATGTTTCTACCTTCAATGCTGATTTTTCCTGTGGCCTGAGCACTCGCTCCGGTAGCCAAAATGAAAAGCTGCATGAATACAACCGGCAAGGAATGCCGGCCCGTTCGGGTAAGATTTTTTCTCATAACAGTTAAAGTTTATATTGGTTTCTCTTAAGACGCAACTTTAACCTAAATGGGTGAATTGGAAGCGATCGGTTATGAAAGTAATATGTTCCTTTGCGCTACGATAGAACTTCTTGCGGATGGAAGGATTTTCCTTAACGTTTTTCCCACCCAAAGACCACAATGACTATTTCCTAGAATATATCGTTAGATGACTAGTGCTTATTGTCATTGAGTTATAAAAGAATATTTGAAAATCGTTCGCAAGTGTCTCGGTACTTGCGAACGATTGTGGTCCCGACGAGAATCGAACTCATATCTAAAGTTTAGGAAACTTCTATTCTATCCGTTGAACTACGGGACCAATAATAAATGCTAAAGGATAAGTCTTAATAGCAGGCGCAAATATAATAATAAAACAATGCCTTTAAATAGGAGTTATACTATTTTAATATAATCATGTGGTATCCACCCTCAGGCCAGTAAATTAAAAAACCAGCAGGAAACCATTCCCGCTGGCGTACCAACCTAATCTACAAGCATCGATTGCACCTGAGAGCTTGCTTCTTAAAAACCATAGGCACTAATTTCGCCAAGGGTCATAAACTGGTTGTTCCCCGCAAGGCCAATTAACTTTAAATACCGGCCCTTAGGGGAACCCGACATCGGAAAAATCTGTTCTCCATTAATTAAATTATTGAAATTAAATTCACCTAGATTAGTCCAATTTTGGTTGTCCGTACTCATCATAAATTGAATCCGGGTAGGAGCCCTGTCATCTCCTCCTGGTGAGTCAAAAAGCGTTCTCCACACACCAAACTGCGAGATTATCCTTACCGCTCCCATATCAATTGTAACATAATGAGGGTATGATGCTCCGTTTGCCGTATGCCAACGCGTTCCATCAGTACCGTCAATAACGTTTTTAGCCGCATTATCTCCGTCCGAATATTGATCAGAATAATCAATCACTTTCCAATCCTTTTTATCAAAATTGAAGAATCCACTTTCAGAGTAAGATGTATAGAAATTATCTATACTTAGTGAATCCGGCTTAAACATTGTTCTAAACTGATAACTCGTATTGGGTTTAAGGTCAGTAATTTCAGAAGTCATCAAATCTGTCGGGAATGACTTATTCTTAATATTTCCGTTAACATCTGTATACTTAACTTCCGAAGCAAAAGCACCATTCGAAATATCAGCACTGCCCCATTGGATCGTAACCTTCCCTTTAGCATCGATCACCGAAGAGTTCACAGGCCGGGTTAACAACTGTGCCTGGTAATTTGCACCATAAGATCCACCGATTACCTCAACAGGTATGGATGAATTTCCCTTTGAATCATAGGTACGGATCACAAAAGAGTAGCTTTTTTCCAGTAAATTATCAATGATCACGCTTACCGTATCGCCAGTAGGCGGAATCGGGACAACCACAGAGTCTGCAAAATTATTCCAGAATATTCTGGCATTAACAACAGAGGGGTCTGATCCCCTAAGCCAGGCAACCTTTACTCTGGCAAGCCCGGGATAAACCTTTGGTGAAGTTGCCTTCCCAGCATAAGTTAAGCCTCCGGGAACAACAAATTCTTTATAAGTATTGTCCATTTTTGTGCACCCCGATAAAATGCCGAGAATCATGAACAGTGACATGGTATTGTACAATATTTTTTTCATTATATAAATTTTATATTGATTAGCTGACTAATACTTATTCGATTACCTGCCCCCAAAAAGTGAGTTCCATAATCACCACCTGCCCTGTACTACTATATGTCTCTAAAGATTTTAGGCGCAGGTAACGTACTGCTGGTGGTTCCCCATCAAATTCGAAATCAGCACCCAGATTACAGGCATAGTTGATGTCCTCCGCCGTTTTCTGACCCAATGGCAGACCTGAGGGTTTCGCCGTTTCAAATGTTCCTAGCTTTTGCCACTGTGTCCATCCGCCATCCGGATCAGGAGAATTAGAGCCCCATAGCTCAAAATTCTTCAAACCTGAACCTGTATAGCAATGATCATTTTGTTCCATATATTGCTTAAATCGGCTTAACAGCACTTTCTTTCCAAGGTCAATGGTAATCCATTGCGGTAGCGAAGAAGCATTTGACGATGCATAAAGCTGTCTGCTTGCCAAACCGTTCCAAAGATTTGACAGTACATAACCTGGGCCTGCAATTTCTTTTTGATCCGTAGGAAGAACCAATGGACTCCAGGTATTCTTTGGAATCTCCATCTCGAATTTAGGATTGAGCTCCTTCACAAGCGTGTCAGATTTGTTATTCCAGCGATCGCGGATAAACAAGGCAAACTTCTGTTCTTTAGATTCAAGCCCCCGGGCAGCAAAATTACCCGAAACAGCCGCTGTATAAAAGGTAGCCACAGTAGTCCAGGTATTGTTGCCTGTAGTATCTCGCATGACTACGATGGCCAGATCGGCCTTATCCGGATTTTTAAAGGATACGTTTACCCCACCAAAAGTTGAGGTAAAATCGGCAGTATTAAATACGGACCTCACAGGTGGGGTTTTTGGAGAAACATCAACAGATAGTGGTTCAGAAATTTTCTCGTTTTTTCCTACGCTGAATAATTGAACAGGGTGACTTAGCGTATCGCCAAACCCCACCAAACGAAGTGTATCTGTATATCTTGATGATTTGGCTTCCCTAAATACTCCCGGCTGTATTTCATATACTGCCTTAACATAAGCGAGGTTCTGGTCTGTCGGAAGTGTATACGTAAGTACTGCTCCTCCCGGAGTCGGATCAACCTTCACCGCGCTGATTTGTGCAGGAGCAGGTAAATTGTCGTCTTTAAAGTCCAATCTCCCTTCCTTTGAACAACCATACCAGAAAAAGGCGATTAGTAATCCTCCGATAAAATATATTTTTTTCATTTCTATGTTTTAAATAAATGAGCAATTTTTAAATGACATGATTACCAGCCCGTATTCTGAACCAAATTTCTGTTGGTTGTGATGTTCCCATCAGCAATCGGCCAGAAATAGTCTTTTGTTCCAAACGTTTGGTTGAAAAGTACAGTAGTCCGGTAAAATGCAGCAGCAGTGGTCTGCGAAAGATCCCACCCTTTAATCGGAT